>JAZQTZ010000044.1:0-8456 GCA_045631105.1 Acutalibacteraceae bacterium | reverse complement strand
CCTCAAGACCTTCGGGAAGTTCAAAGAAAAATGTGTTGTTTGAGTTTGTACCGCAGACACGGTGTTCCCATTGATTTGCCTTATAATCGGGTGCTCTTTCGGGGAAACCGCAGAGCTTTCCGCCGATTTCGGCAACGCAGTAAACACACTCCTCGCCGTGCACGCCTTCAACGGCAACGGCAAGCTTTGAGCCCTTTCTGTATGCGGGCAGAACAACTTCTCCGCTCTTTGCAAGCTGAATCTTTTTATGGCGGTAATGAGCCTGCATGTTGTTGGCAAAAGGCTCTTTGATATCAAGGGTTTTGCCGTCTTTTATCAGCTTTACGGCATAGATTCTGTCAACGGGATTGTCAATACGCAGATAACGGATTTTACCGTTTATTCCGTAGCTTGCAACCATCTTTTTGCCGTGTAAATCATAGGTTGTATGAACGGTGAATCTGACAATTTTTGAAGTGAAATCATCATCGGAAATGCTTGTTTTCACAAGCTCCGAGACATTCCATTTCTGAAGGTCGGATGAATATTCGGCATAAAGCGGAAGCTTCTGAATTTCAACCTCCCGGGTCTGATAATCGGCGGAGAAAAACTCGATTTCAACGCTGTCGCAATCAATTTCCTCGCCAAAATCAACTCGCAGACATCCGCCGTTGATACGCAGATTTTCGTCAAGATAAGTCTTGCTCTGCGCATCGAAAAATGTGTCGGGTCTGCCGTCAAACATGTTTCTTGCTTCGCAGCCTCTGAGCTTATAAGTTTCCTGCTCAAAGAACGCATCCCTTGCCGCTTTAACCTCGGGAATTTCGGTTTCGCCCGAACGGCGCAGACTTCTGCTTTCAAGAGAATCGTTGGTAATTACATACATTGCCGATTCATAAAGAAGTTCGCCGTTTGCGGGATTTCTTTCGCCGTTTTCAAGAGTGCCGAGATATATCGGCGCTTTTTCTTTTATGTCGTTATTTTCATCTTTGAGGATTTTAACTTCGACGGGAGTTCCGTCTTTTTCTTCTTTTATTATCTCATATTCGCAATTTAAAAGCATGGGTTCGGCTTCATTCTGAACGGCAATTTCGATAAGCGAAGCTCTGAACGGCATAAGCTCAACCTCAACCGTATCGCCGACTTTGAAAACTCCGAGATGCTTTTCATAGGGGTGGTGGATATTGACCGCAACGGGCAAATCCGTTGAAATTCCTATCTCTTCGCCGATGTTGATTTTAACGGTTTTTGTTTCCCATGAATTGTTGCCCGATGCTATGAATCTCTTGGTTTCCGAACCTCTTGAACAGGCATTTTCGCCGTATTCTTCGGGCAGAATTTTACCGTTTACAAGAATTTTTGCATTCCTTGCGTGGAGATTATAAATTCTTGCAAGCTTCGGAAGTTCATCATCACGCATGAGCCAGGGATTGCCGTAGATTTCGGGCGCAAGAATGAGCGAACGGTTGAATGCCTGATAAATCAGCTCATCCTCGAAATAGTCGATGTTCGATGAGATGCAGACACCGTGGTCTTCGGCAAGGCGTTCAAGGTTGTCGGTGTGACCTCTTGTGAACATAAATCCTCTGTGGTGCATGGCTGTCTGCTTGTTGCAGGAAAGAATATCAACATAGGTTTCGTCGCCGTTCCAGAGATAAGTCGTTATATGTTTTTCTGCTTCATAAAAATTAAGGCGGTGGTTGAGAACAACCAGGTCGGGCGAATATTTTCTGCATTCCTTGAGCATATCCGCAAAAACTTCCGCTTTTTCGGGTCGCAGATGACCGCAGACGCCGTCCAGCTTGAAAAGAGCAAAATCATAGTCTTTGCAAAGATGAACAAAGAAATCAAAACGCTCTTTTTCTTCTTCGGGAGTATCGCCGAAACCGTCGGGGCTTCCCCAAAGACCGAAGCGGATACCGATTTCCTTTGCTTTTTCAACAACATTTTTATATCCCTCGGGATACTGCGAACGGAATTTTTCGCTGTTTACGTTGCCGTAACCCTCGCTTGCGCCGTCATAGTTTCCCGCATCCCATGCATAAATGCGCAGATTCATGCCGTAAGTATCTTTGAGGTATCTGAAAAAATCAAGGTTTATGAGGGTCTGCTTTTCGGTTGCACCCTCGTTTGTGTTATTTATCCATGAAAAATATTGCGGTATCGACGGGGTAAAATTATCCGCACCCGCATTTTTTGCAGTTTTCTCCATAACAAATCTCCTTTTTCGGATTGATAAACTTATTATAAAATAATTCTTCGCTATTTTCAATGCTGTAAATTGACAAACATATTATAAAGATTTATAATAATTGCATAAAATAAAAGGAGAAATTTTTATGCTTTACAACATATGGGGTTTCGTAAGACAGAGCGCTGTCAGAGTTCACCTTGCGGCGGCAAAAACAATCTATAAAATCAGCGGCGGTAAGCTTCCGAAATCGCTTTACTGCAAAAGGGCAAATCCCGAAAAAATTCCCACCGACGTCAAAATCATTTCAGAAAACGATTATTCAACCACAATCGCAAAGGTTGACAAAAACGGAAACATCAAAAGCGATGATTTTGTTATCGTTTCAACAACCGACTTCCACTTTGACGTTGACCACGATATCAACACAAAGGCGGTCAAAAATTTTGTTCAGCACATCAAAGATATAAAGCCCGACCTTGTTGTTTTGACGGGTGACAACATCCTCTCAAAATTTCAGCAGATTGACGCAATTCAATTTGCGCAGATGATGGAAGAAATCGGAATTTACTGGACTGCCGTTTTCGGAAACCATGAAACAAGAGAAGACAGAGGATTTTATAAATGGCTCCTTTTCAAGAGCTTCTGCGACTATAAACATTGCCTTTGCAAATTCGGTCCCGATGATATGTTCGGCTACGGCAATTTCACGGTAAATATTCTCGGCGAAGGCGGAAAGCTCCTCAAAACCCTTTTCCACTTTGACTCGGGCAGAGACATGCTCGATAGGGACAAAGAACGACACGGCGTTCCCGCAGACATGAAAGGTTACGATTTCCTCAAAAAGGAACAGATTGATTTCTATAAAAAAGAAACTGCAAGGCTCAAAAAAGAATACGGTTCGGCTGATTCATTCATGTATATGCACATTCCCCTTTGCGAATATTCCCACGCATTCAAGGATGACGGCAACGGCAGATTCGTTCCCTCGGGTGAATGCGAAATTCTCTACGGCGAACAATACGAAAGCGTCGGTTCATCGGCATTCAACAGCGGAATGTTTGATGCAATCCTTGAAACGGGATGCACTCAGGCAGTTTTTGCCGGTCACGACCATGTAAACGACTGGGCAGCGATTTATAAAGGAGTTCATCTTGTTTACAGTCTCCCCGGCGGCTATGCCGTCTATAACATGGGCGATAAAACCGACAAACCCGAAAGCGAATGGGTTGAAGGCGTAACAATTACAACTCTTCACAATGACGGCTCAATTGAACTTGCTCCCAGATACAACAGAATTTTCCTTTAAGGAGTAATCTTTTATGGTATTCTTTCTTGCGGCATTACTTGTTCTTTGTATTATCGGAATAAAATTCTCGGGCAAAAACGGATTTGACGATTATATGTCACCCTCAAAAACGGGCGCAATAAAAGGCATTTTCGTTATAATCGTTCTTTTTTCTCATGTCAGACAATATGTTAAACTCACCCCCGAATGGTATGATAAACCTTTCATGGATTTCATGCTTTTCCTCGGTCAGCTCATGGTTGTCATGTTCCTTTTCTATTCGGGCTACGGAGTAACTCTCGGCCTTGCAAAAAAAGACGGCTATGTCAAAACTCTCATTTCAAAGCGTGCGCTGAAAGTTCTTCTTCATTACGACATCGCAATTCTGATTTTCTATTTTATCGGTCTTGCGCTCGGCAAGAATTATTCAATTGAAAAGCTCCTGCGCTCCTTCATCGGTCTTGATGCGGTCGGCAACAGCGTATGGTTCATTTTTGTTATTCTCATTCTTTACGTCATAACATGGATTTCGTTCCTTTTCGTTAAAAAAAGAGTTGTTCTCGGAACAGCAATAACAACCGTTCTTTCAGTTACGGCTCTGATTCTGCTTATATATATCAAAGGAAAAGAATATTGGTGGTATGACACTCTTCTCTGCTATCCCCTCGGAATGTGGTATGCAATCGCAAAACCGCATATCGACAAAGCTCTCATCCCGAATATCGGCAAATGGTTAATATGCACGGGCATCACCCTCGCCGCATTCATAACTCTCAACCATTTCTTTGTTGCAAACGGAAAAACCCGTGCGATATTCGTTCCCATGGCGCTTGTTTTTGCCCTTCTTATTGTTTTTGTTTCAATGAGAATCAGCATCAATAACTCCGTTCTTCGTTGGTTCGGAAAAAGAGTTTTCGGAATATATATTCTCCAGAGAATACCCATGATTATTCTTCAGCATTTCGGAATGAACGACAGTCCCTTGCTTTTTGCGGCGGTCAGCTTTGCAATAACAATTGTTCTCGCCGAAATATTCGAAAGATGCATGGATAAACTCGACTCCGCATTGAAATTAAGATGAGGTTAATATGAAAAAAATAAGATTCGGAATAGTCGGCACGGGCGTTATTGCGCACCGTTTTGCCGAAGCAATCAAAAATGTTGATAACGCAGAGCTTGTTGCGGTTGCATCAAGAACAAAAGAAAACGCTGAAAAATTCGGCGATGAATTTGATATTCCCGTGCGTTTCGACGGCTATGAAAAAATGGCGCAATCCGATGTTATCGACGCGGCATATATAGCCGTTCCTCACTCGGGTCATATCGGCTGTTCATGTCTTATGATGAACAACGGAAAACATGTTCTCTGCGAAAAACCCATGGCGGTCAACTCATCGGAAGCTGAGGAAATGTTCCGCTGTGCAAAAGAAAACGATGTTCTTCTCATGGAAGCAATGTGGGCAAGACTTGTCCCCGGAACTCTCAAAATGCTTGAGCTTGTTGAAAAGGGCGTTCTCGGCGATATTCTCGGCGTTGAGGGCAAATTCTGCTACACAATGGACGAAGATGAAATGGACCATCATGTTTTTAAACCCGAAAACGGCGGTGGCTCACTCCTTGACGTCGGCGTTTACGGTCTGAATTTTGCAAGCTGGTATCTCGGAAACGATGTTGAAGAAATCAATGCGCAATCCGACATATATAACGGCGTTGACAGCCACACCTGCGCAATCCTCAAATATAAAAACGGCGGAATTGCCGATATTTCAAGCGCAATTCTTCTCCGCAAACCCAACGAGGGATATGTTTACGGAAGCAAGGGTTATGCTCATCTTCGCAGATTCTATGCGCCTCAGGAAATCGACATTTATCTCAACAACGGCGAAACTCAGAAAATCCCCGTTCCCTATGCGGGCAACGGTTTCGAGGAGCAAATTGCTCATTTTTCCGAGTGCGTTTTAAAAGGTCTGAAAGAAAGCCCCGTTGTGACACCCGAACAAACCCTCTTCATTACCCGCCAAATGGATGAAATCCGAAAAATGACGGGAATAATCTATCCTCAGGATAAATAAAAAATTAACCTCCGAAGCAAAATCGGAGGTTTTTTATTTTAAAAAAGCTGTTCTTTTATGTATTCTTTTGTGTAATGGTCCTTGACGAATTTGAGCCAACCAAAAGCCGTTGATATTCTCGGCTTTGTCCACATTTTTTCTTCACAGAAAGCTATGTTGCTCAATTGATTTTTTATATTGTGAACATCACGGATAAACTCACTATACGGCTTGTTGTTTTCTCCGAGTGCAATCTTTGAAACGGCGATAAGTCTCGGAAAAACAAGCTTTTCGAGTTGCTCATTTTCGGTTATATATTCGGTCCAGAGTGTGCCCTCGAATCCGATAATATTCTTTCTGCCCTCATCGGTCAGTCCGTGCAAATCCGCTTTCAGGGAATAAGCTCGGTTGAGAGGCGTGATGTTATAATCATAGTCAAAATAGCAGTATGAAAACGGCGAGAAGATTGCCTTTCCGCCCTCGTTCAAAAACTTAACGGTCGGCTTCGGGCTCTCTTTCCAATACTGAATAATTGCCCTTTTATCGAGATTTCCACCCTTTGCCGCTTCATTCCAGACGATGCAATGCCTGTTTTTGCTCTCAACATAATCAACTATCCTGTTCATGAAGCAACTCTGATATTCGGCATAATCTTCTATGCCGTGTTCTTTCATATATTTCTGACAGTCGGGGCAGTTTTTCCAATGGTCGGAGGGAGCTTCGTCGCCGCCGATATGAATGTATTCGCCGGGGAAAACTTCAAGAAATTCATCGATAACCGCAGTTACAGTATTATATGTTTCTTCTTTTGCAAGGCAGAGAACATCCTTGAAAATGCCCTGGTGAGTTTTGATTTTAACCTCTTTACCCGTGCAGGAGAGCGACGGCATTGCGGATAAAAGCGCACTTGTGTGACCGGGAATGTCGAACTCGGGAATAACATCAATCCCTCTTTCGGCGCAGTAAACAACGATTTCTTTCATCTCGTCTTTTGTGTATACCCTGCCGTAAGGTCCGTCAACATATGTTTTCCCGAAATCGGAATAGGGTCTGACAGCGGCAACGGTATTCAGCTCGGGGAAACGCTCGCTTTCAAATCTCCAGCCCTGGTCATCAGTCAGATGCCAATGGAATTTGTTGAACTTAAGCACCGCAAGAGCATCAATAAGCTTTTTGATTTCTTCAATGCTCTGCATATGCCTCACGCTGTCAAGCATAAATCCTCTGTAATCAAACATAACCTCACCTCTGATGTGATTATATCACAAATATTCCGTAAACACAAATTATTTATTGACTCCGCTTTTCAATCAGCGTTTTTTGAAAAAATAAAAGCCGTGGAAATACGGAAAATAAATTTTCCGCATTACCACAACACTGCTGCTATTGAAATGTTTTTTGGAATGTGATAGGATAAAAACATCATAATCAAGGAAGGGAAAATTTATGGCAAAACGAATAATAGCATTAACAATATCACTCATATTAATTTTTAACTTTGCATCTTTTGCAAGTGCTGCCGAATCATCATCACTTGAATTTAACGAAAGCGGAAAATTCAGAATTATGCTTGTCAATGACACGCATGATGATGCAACAACAGATAAGCGATTGACAAAAGGTCTTAAAGCTGCTATTGAAAGCGAGAAGCCTGATCTTATTGTTTTTAACGGCGACATTTTCTATGAAAGGTTTCTCAACCCAACAAAAGAAACTCTTTTTGAATCAATGCACGGGATTTTCACCGTTGTTGAAAACGCAAAAGTCCCCTTTGCACTCACATTCGGAAATCACGATACTCAGTATGGTGTGTCTGCCGATGAACTGATGGGTTACTGCACAGAAAACTTTGATTACTGCGTTGCCGCCGAGAACGGATGTGATGCAGGTACATACAACATTCCCGTATATTCCGCTGACGGAGATTTGATTTTTAACGTTTATCTTATGGACACTCATTCAAAAGATGAGAACGGTGATTATGACGGCGTAAGCGAAGAACAGATTAAATGGTATGAAGCAAAGAGTGATGAACTCAAAGCAGAGAATGGCGGAGCACCCGTTCCGTCTTATGTGTTTGAACATATACCTGTAAGACAGATTAATTCAATTCTGAAAGAAGTTCCGTTCGGAACAGAAAACGCAACCTTTACCCCTGACGGATACAAAATCGTTGACCCCGATAAACACATGGGCGGCAACTTCTATGAATACCCGAATCCTACGGGTGACGAAACCAACAGACAGTATGAAAGCTGGGTAGAAAAGGGTGACATCGTTGCGGCGTTCTTCGGTCATGACCACACCAACAGTTTTTACGGTAAAACCGATGAAGGAATCATCCTCGGCTATAACGCATCCTTCGGATGGAAGGCTTACGGAATGGGCGGTGCAACAAGACACGTTAAAATGATTGTTGTTGATGAAGATGACCCGAGAAATCCCGAAATCTATTCAAGAACTTATGCCGACCTTACAGGTGAAAATGGCGGAATCGGTCCGATTGATTTCATCTCACCCTGGACTTATAATGTGATTATCAATAACACAATCGGCAAAATAGTTGCCCTGATTTTAAAAATATTCGGATAACAAAAATGCTTGTCAGCAGAGATTTCTCTGTCGGCAAGCATTTATTTTTTTAAATTCTTGTTAGTTATGTTGCTCGCAATTTCGGCGTTTTAAAAATCAGCAAGCAAGACAAGTGACTATCCAAATTTGAAAAAATCAAATTTTCGCACCACTCTTTTTGCCGCTTGTTGGGGATAACCCCAACAAAAAATTAAGGACTACACTTTCGTGTAATCCTTAATTTGGTGGAAGAGGGTGGATTCGAACCACCGAAGTCGTTGACGGCAGATTTACAGTCTGCTCCCTTTGGCCGCTCGGGAACTCTTCCATATTAAATTGGAGCTGGTGGACGGACTCGAACCCCCGACCTGCTGAT
>JAZQTZ010000043.1:0-1791 GCA_045631105.1 Acutalibacteraceae bacterium | reverse complement strand
CAACGAGTTATTTGAGGAAGCTATCAGCGATTATATTAACTTTTATAATAAGGCAATACAGTAACCCAAATGTGAAAATTCCAATTTGTCGAACTAAAAACTACAGGAGCTGACTTTTCAGTCAGCTCCCTTTCTTTGTATGCAGTTAAGTTTTTTACATGTATGTAATTGTAAAAGTATATGGAGAACATATAATTTACCCGATTTTTATTTTGAAACAAATCGGCAAATCATTTTCGATTTCGGTTTTAAGTGTTATCTTAAGAGAATTCTCATCTCTTGAATAGTCAATCTTTTCATCACTGCCCAAAAGCTCGATGCTTTCGATAAGATAATCGTGAGGAATATGCTTTTTGAGAGTTTTGATACTTACAGTTTTTGAAGGCCTCATCTGAAAAGCATAAAGATATCCGTATTTATATGTAAACCTGAAATCTTCGGTTGTAAACTGCTTCTCATCACCGTCTTTGAAAAATCCGTCAACTGCATTGACTTCGCCTTCGCCAAACTGTTTCCAGAACGTTGTGCCGTAAATTCCTTCGCCGTTAACTGAGAGCCATTCGCCCATTGTGAGAAGAACTTCGGTTTCTTCATCGGTAATCGTACCGTCAGCTTTGGGACCGATGTTAATCAGCAGGTTTCCGTTTTTGCTGACAATATCAACAAGATCGCATATAACCTGCCTTGCACTCTTGTATTCGTTATCAAAACGATAACCCCAGGAATGTTTTCCGATTGCTGTGTCTGTCTGCCAGTAAATCGGCGAAATGCCTGTAAGAGCGCCGCGTTCAATATCAAAGGTTGCAACGTTCGGTGGAAAAGCTTCGTGCTTATAGTTGATTGTTACCTCTTTGCCCCATTCTTCAGCTCGGTTATAATAATATGCCGCAAGCTTTTTCAGATAAGGCTTGAACGAATGGTTGTGAATCCACCAATCGAAATAAAGAACAGACGGTTGATATTTATCAATTAATTCACAGGTGCGGACAAGCCAGTCTTCAAGCCACTGTGTACTTGCTCCCGTTGAATAAGTGTCGGCAGTGGTCTGGTGGATTATTGCGGGATCAAATTCTTCGCAGTAAACTGCAGGGCCGTAAAAATCGGAATATTTTTCATCATTCACATCGCTTTCGCAAAGTCTGCCGGGATTCATAAAGAAATAATGCTCTGCACGGTGAGATGATGCACAAAATTCCAGACTATGTTTTTCGCACTCCGTTTTCAGTTCACCTATAATGTCACGGCAAGGTCCCATTTCTTTCGCATTCCAGCGATTAAATTGCGTATCATACATGGCAAAACCGTCGTGATGCTCTGCAACGGGCATTACATATTTCACACCTGCTTTTTTGAAAAGCGAAACCCATTCGGTAGCATTGAATTTTTCGCCTTTGAACATTGGAATAAAATCTTTGTAGCCGAAATCCTTTTGTTCACCCCAGGTTTTTCTATGATGTTCAAATTCACGTGACCCCTTTTCATACATTCCTCTTGAGTACCACTCGCAACCGAAGGCAGGTACGGAATATACACCCCAATGAATGAATACACCTAATTTATCGTGTATATACCATTCGGGGACTTTGTGCTGTGACAGAGAGCTCCAATCAGCCTTGTATTTTCCGTTTTCATTTACTTTATCTATCAGGTTGAGATATTCCTTTGTTGTCATTTTCATCACCCATTTCATAATAACACATACCATGCAGTTTTGCACTATGTTTTCCAGAAAGCTTTGCATTTGAGAGTAAAAGGTTTAGTTGTTTTTAACATATGCATGTGATATAATCA
>JAZQTZ010000042.1:0-1699 GCA_045631105.1 Acutalibacteraceae bacterium | reverse complement strand
TGCGGTGACGGAATGGTTGCCGCAACCGAATATTTCAAAGAAAACGGAATAAGATTCGAAACCGTGCTTGATGAAGGCGGCGCAATAACCGAAGGAATGATTCCCGGAGTAAAAGCAAAAAGCGCAATGGTTGCCGTTCATGAAAAAAGCCGACATCTTTACCGTTGCAAAACCGCCAGAGATACATCGGGTCACGGCGGACTTAATCCGTCGGATGACTGCGCAATTGCACGCCTGACAAAGTTTATAAACGAAGTAAATACCACCAAAATATATAAAGGGAAATTCCATCCCGAAGTAAGAGCAACATTTGAAACTCATGCTCCGTATATGTTGTTTCCGCTCAATGTTTTGTTTGGAAATCTCACGGTTTTTTCACCGCTTATCAAAAAAATCATGCTCGGAATTCCGCAAACAAAAGCGATGCTTTCAACAAGCGTCAATTTCACAAATATTTTTGCAGGAACAAAGGATGATCCGCAAATCAGAGCAAAGGAAGCCGAGGCAACAATGTTTCTTCGCTGTGTGAGAGAAGATGATTTGCTCAGGGGTCTTGAAAAAATCAGGAAGATTGCCAGGAAATACGGTGTTGAGATTGAAGAAATCGAAAGGGATTATTGCAATCCGTCTTCGTTTGAAAGTAAATCCTATAAGCATCTGGAAAACATAATGAATAAAAACTTCCCCGATGTTATTGTTGCGCCGTTTCTTCTCACCGCAGGCACGGACGCAAGAAGATTCACCGATGTTGCGGATTGTATTCTTCGCTTTGCACCGATTGATCTTGACAAAAAACAGTATGCTTCCATTCATAGCGCAAACGAGCATATAAAAATCAAGAACATCGGCGAATGTGTCTGTTTTTACAAAGATTTCATAAAGAATTATTAAAAACAAAAATCCCGCTTGATTTGTTCAAGCGGGATAATTTTTATTTGTTGATTTCGATTTTGCCGTAGAGAGAAGCGCCTGCTGAATCTGAACGGGGTGCTCTTGCGGGAGCATCTGTGGATGAAGCGCTGTCGCTGTAACGCTTGCCGCCTCTGTTTCCTTTGTATCCGCCTTTGTTGTAGCCACCTCTGCCACCCTTGTTGTAGCTTCCGCCGTTTGTGGGCTTAACGCCTTCTTCAAGAGTGATAACAACCTTTCTGTCTCCGTCGCTGCCTACTGAATGTGAGGTAACGCCTTCGATTTCCTGAACGGTTGTGTGGATGATGCGTCTTTCATAGGGATTCATGGGCTCAAGCACAACGTTTCTGCCGTACTTGCGAACCTTTGCCGCATTCTTTCTTGCGAGTGAACGGAGAGTGTTTTCTCTCTTTTCACGGTAGTTGCCTACGTTGATTGAAACTCTCTTGTAGTCTTCTGAGCCTCTGTTGATTACAAGGCGTGTAAGATACTGAATGGCATCAAGAGTTTCGCCTCTTCTGCCGATAACCGAGCCGTAATCATCGCCGCATTCGATTGAGAAACGAACATCTTCATCGTCTGCTTCAACGCTGATTTCTGCTTCTTCAATACCGAGATTCTTGAGAATGTTGAGAATGTAATCCTTTGCTTTTGCAAACGGATCATCTTCGTATTCGTAGCAAGCCTTTACCTTTGCGGGTGAACCGCCGAAAAGGCCGAGAACCTTTGACTTGGGTCTTTCGAGAACTTCATATTTAACATCTGCCTCTTCGGGAGCGTTGAGTTCCTT
>JAZQTZ010000041.1:0-78604 GCA_045631105.1 Acutalibacteraceae bacterium | reverse complement strand
CGGTCCTTATAAGGGCGGTCTCCGTTTCCATCCCACAGTATACAGCGGTATCATGAAGTTCCTCGGCTTTGAACAGACCTTCAAAAACAGCCTTACAGGTCTTCCCATCGGCGGTGCAAAGGGCGGTTCCGACTTTGACCCCAGAGGCAAGAGCGATGCAGAAATCCTTCGTTTCTGCCAGGCATTCATGACAGAACTTTACAGACACATCGGTCCCGACGTTGACGTTCCCGCAGGTGACATCGGCGTAGGCGGCAGAGAAATCGGTTACCTTTACGGTCAGTACAGACGCATCAAGGGTGCATTCGAAAACGGTGTTCTCACAGGTAAAGGTCTTTCATACGGCGGTTCACTCATCAGACCCGAAGCAACAGGCTACGGTGCAACATACTACGCAGTTGAAGTGTTCAAGCATTTCGGCGAAGAAATCAAGGGTAAGACATTTGCTCTTTCAGGTTTCGGTAACGTTGCATGGGGTGCTGCAAAGAAGATTGCTGAACTCGGCGGCAAGGCTGTTACAATTTCAGGTCCCGACGGTTATGTTTACGATCCCGACGGTATCATCACAGAAGAAAAGATTAACTATATGCTCGAAATGAGAGCATCAGGCAGAGATAAGGTTCAGGATTACGCAGATAAGTTCGGTGTTGAATTCTTCGCTGGCCAGAAGCCCTGGGGCGTTAAGGTTGACATCGCTATGCCCTGCGCAACACAGAACGAAATCGATATGGCTCAGGCTGAAAAGCTTGTTGCAAACGGTGTTCCCTACTACATCGAAGTTGCAAATATGCCCACAACAAACGAAGCTCTTGCATACCTCAAGGCTAACTGCAAGGCAGTTGCTCCCTCAAAGGCTGTTAACGCAGGCGGCGTTGCAGTTTCAGCTCTTGAAATGAGCCAGAACTCAATGAGATACAGCTGGACAGCAGAAGAAGTTGATGCAAAGCTCAAGCAGATTATGAAGGATATCCATGATAACTCAGCTTTCGCTGCAGAACAGTACGGTCTCGGCTACGACCTCGTTGCAGGCGCAAACATCGCAGGCTTCATCAAGGTTGCAGACGCTATGATGGCTCAGGGCATTATCTGATAAATTATAAATTAACGGGTGGTTTTAAACCACCCGTTTTCATTTTATGACACAAAAAGCTCCCGAAAGAATTCACTTTCGGGAGCTGATTTTTTCTTATGCTTTGTTGTCGCAGCCGAGAACGTTCTTGATCTTGTGCTCAACCATGCCCTGGATAGCTGTACGAGCGGGAGCAAGATACTGTCTGGGGTCAAAGTGACCGGGATTCTCTGCCATATACTTTCTGATAGCTGCTGTCATTGCAAGACGAAGGTCGGAGTCGATGTTGATCTTGCAAACTGCATGTGAAGCTGCCTTGCGGAGTTCGCTTTCGGGGATACCGATAGCATCTTCCATCTTGCCGCCGAATTCGTTAATCTGATCAACAAACTCGGGAACAACTGATGATGCGCCGTGAAGAACGATGGGGAAACCGGGAAGCTTCTTTTCGATTTCTTCAAGGATGTCGATACGGATTTTGGGATCCTGACCGGGCTTGAACTTGAATGCACCGTGACTTGTGCCGATAGCGATAGCAAGTGAGTCAACGCCTGTTCTTGTTACGAAGTCGATAACTTCAGCGGGGTTTGTGTAGGAAGCGTCTTCAGCAGAAACGTTAACATCGTCTTCGATGCCAGCGAGCTGACCGAGTTCGCCTTCAACAACAACGCCGTGTGCGTGTGCGTAATCAACAACCTTCTTTGTGAGAGCAACGTTCTCTTCGTAGGGAAGGTGTGAACCGTCAATCATAACTGATGTGAAGCCGCCGTCGATGCAAGCTTTGCAAGTTTCGAAATCGGGGCCGTGGTCGAGGTGAAGAGCGATGGGAAGACCTGTTGTTTCAACAGCTGCTTCAACGAGCTTTACAAGATAAGTGTGGTTTGCATAAGCTCTTGCGCCCTTGGAAACCTGAAGAATGAGGGGAGAATTGAGAGCCTTACCTGCTTCAACGATACCCTGAATGATTTCCATGTTGTTTACGTTGAATGCGCCAACAGCGTAGCCGCCCTTGTATGCATCCTCGAACATTTTCTTGGTTGTTACTAATGCCATTTTTATCACTCCTGAAAAATATTTAAACTAACCTTATATATTATATCAAAAAATTAATGAATGTCAATAAATTTAAGCAAATGAACTGATTATTTCCGTTTTGATAAGAATAAAGACATTCTTTATTGCGGCAAAAAATTCTTCAATTGCATTATTGTATTCGGTATAGGGCTTATCAACCTGAAGCTCAAAACGAGCGTTATTTGTTTTCACGCTTCCTTCATAAGTATAAAGAACATTATCATAATTCTTTATATCATCCTCATGGAGAGTGAACACTCTTACTCCGTAAGGACCGGGCTTTGTGAATTCACAGCCATAGGTGAAACCGAGTTCAATACCGTCCCATGTGCCTGTATAACCTTCTGTATGCCAGTGACCGAAATACGCGCCGAGAACATCTCCGCATTCTTTCCATGCTTTGAACTGTTCGGTTGATGAACCGGGAATCATTGCGCCTGCATGATATCCGTTTGCGATTTCCTGATTAAGACGGTAGTATTTGCCGTCATCGCCGATGCTTGCGCCCTCATCCCAGAAATTGCATTCTTCGAAAAGATTTCCCATATCATCAACAGGAACATGCTGAAAAACAAATGAAGGTACAGGTTCGCCGCCGTTTGCATTTTTTAAAGCACTGCTTTCGGATTTATACCACGCAAGCTGTTCTTCGGTAACACCTCCGCCACCGTTATCCGACATCCAGATGTTGAAAACAGTCTTTTTTCCGTCGCTCGACTTGATTTCAAGATTAAAATCAATTCTGCCGTCCTTATCGTTACTTTCGTCAACGGTAAGGCTGTTTTCATAGCTGTCATAGATTTTCAGCCAGTCCTCATTTGTGATGCCGCTCTGATAATCGTTGTTACCCTGAGAAACGGCAAAGGGTATTCCCTTTTCCTCTGCATAGCTGAAAACAGCTTTGCAGGTTTCGGTAACATTTGCAAGGGTCTGTTCATAATCACCGTCAACCTCAACGCCTTCTCTGAAAGGCTCGGCATCGCTTGTTATATCGCCTCCGCGGCTATCTTCAACAATATCACCCGTATAAATTATGAGATCGGGATTTGTTTCGTCAATGGCAAGTTCAAGAAACTTAACCAAATCATAAGCGGGATTATGGTCATCCTGAGGATCGCTTATCTGAAGAATTGTAAATTTGCCGTCATCACCGAATTTAAGCTCGTTGCTTTCTGCATTTGCAAAAACACAAAGAGAAAACATGAATGTTACGGCAAGGAATATGCTGATTATTTTTTTCATTTTTAACTCCTTATTAATACTTATCCATGCTCTCTACATCAAGCACAAATACAGTTGCACCGCCGACGGTAACTTCTTCTTCAAGACTGTTATTCTGAAGACCTCTGCCGAGCGAATTTGTTGTTCTGGCAACCTTGTTTCTTGTCATTGAATATTCACGGATAATCTCTTTTGCTCTTGCAACCTTATCATCCTCTGCACCGATGAGGAGAGTTGTGTTGCCTATCATGAGGAAACCGCCTGTTGTTGAGAGCTTTGTTACGCTGTAATTTTCTTTTGTAAGAGTTGCGGATACAACCGCGCTGTCGTCATTATTTACAATTGCAAGTATAAGTTTCATAGTATCTTCCTTTCATTACATATCAGGTAAAATAAGTTTCTGGCTGCGTTTATCGAGTTCGTAGATATTGGGAATTTCATAACGGTTATCGTTGCCGTCTTTGATGAGAATTCTCTTATCATAAAACATTTTCATGGACTGGATATGGTTGATAATTTCGAAGGTATAATTACCTCTGTCGGTTTCAACATTCCAGAGCCAGATTTTATGCTTTTCGCTTCGGTTTATGAGTCTTGTTATCTTGGGAATTCTGTAGTATTCCTCAAGACAGCCGAGAAGCAATTCTTTCTGCGAAGGTTCCATGTTATCGAGTTTTCGGATTATGAACTGTTCCTCACCGTTTTCATCGAGAAATGTTATATATTCCGAAAGACCGCTTACAGGGAAAAGTCGGCGAGGTTCGAGGTTTTCGAATTTTTCGCCCGTGAAAAACTCCACATCGCAGAAAATCTTGTCTTTTACGGTTATGCGGATTTCATTTCCGTCTATAAAGTTTCTTGCCATACGAACCCCTCCTTATTCAAAATTTTCCGCAGCCTTTTCAGCTGCAACCTGCTCACTCATCGACTGAATCTGAATGAGCTTATAATATTTGCCTTTAAGTGCCATAAGTTCATCGGGTGAACCGAATTCTATGATGTTGCCCTTATCAACAACAATGATTTTGTTTGCCTTTCTGAGAGTCGAAAGACGGTGGGCAATCATAAGAGTTGTTCTGCCACGGATAAGGCGATTGATTGCATCCTGAATGAGCTTTTCGGTTTCGGAGTCAACAGCCGATGTTGCTTCGTCGAAAATAAGAACACCGGGATTCTTAAGAACAGCTCTTGCGATTGAAAGACGCTGTTTTTCACCGCCCGAAAGACCTACGCCTCTTTCGCCGAGCATGGTATCATATGCATCGGGAAGTCTTGAAATAAATCCGTGAGCGTTTGCTATATCGGCGGCATTGAGCACCTGTTCGGGATGTGCACCGGGAACTGAATAAGCAATATTATTGAATATCGTGTCACGGAACATCATGGGTTCCTGCTGAACATAGCCTATCTGCGAACGGTAATAAGACATATCGATATCACGGATATTTACGCCGTCAACAAGGATTTCGCCCTCATAGTCGTCATAGAAACGCATGAGAAGATTTATGAGCGTTGATTTACCAGAACCCGTTGTGCCGACTATACCGACAACATCGCCGGGTTCGATAATGAAGTTTACATCATTGAGAACCTTCTTTGAGCGGTCGAATGAGAAATTGACATTTCTGAACTCAATCTTACCCTGCATAACGCCGAGTTCGGAACCTTTACCGAAATCATGTTCGGGTTCGGCATTGATGATATCCATAACCTTTTCGGTTGATGCAAGAGCATTCTGATATGAATCGCTGAGGTTTGCAAAGAAATTGACGGGAGCATAGAACATGCTCGTGTAAGAAATAAATGAAACGAGAACACCGAGTGAAAGCTTGTCAGGGGTATCGATAACCATGTTACCGCCGACAAACCAGATGATAACCGAGCCGCAGGTAATCAGGAATGTTATCGCCGCAGGGAAAATTGCCGCAACCTTTGCAACCTTTTTATCCTCTGCAAGCCAGTCATCAACGTGATAGGAGAATTTATTTATTGTCTTCTCTTCTTTTGAGAAGGATTTTACTATTCTGATACCGGGGATTGTGTCGGCAAGAATATTCGAAATCGAAACGCCTCGGCGCCATATTCTGCGGTAAAGAGGTCCGATTTTTTTGCCGAAGAAACGGCTGCAGATAACAACAACGGGAACTGGTATAAGCGAAAGAAGAGTCAGCTTCCAGTTCATGCTGAGCATAATTATGATAATACCAATCATCATAAAGAGCTGAACAACAGCTTCCTGCGTTATTCTGAGCATAAACTGCTGAAGAACGGTTGTGTCAGAATTTACTCTGTTGATAACCGAGCCCGTTGAGGTTTTATCATAGAACTTCATCGGAAGATATTGCGCTTTTGCATAGATCTCCTTTTTGAGGTCGGCGATAATTCCGTCACCGGCAACACGGAGAACATAAGAGCGCCACGCACCGATTGCATACTGTGCAAAATAAACGCCGAGAAGGAAAAGTATGATAATAAGAAGCATTTTCTTATCCTTGCCCGGAATTATATTATCGACCATCAGGCTCGTTACATAAGGAGGAACAAGCGCTGCACCTGTTGTTATAATTGAAAGAACAATGCAGAAAAGCAGCTTGCCCATATACGGCTTTATGTAGCGGTAAAGAGTTGAAACCATCTTCTTTTTGCCTTGACAGTTAAGACATTCGGCATTCGGCGACGCCAGCTTTCTTCCGCATTTCGGGCAGAAAGAACGCAGATTTCTGAATGTAGACTCAACTGCGGCAAATCTGTTTTCAACAGTTTCTCCCTCATTGACCTTCGTAATGAAATCGGCAACCGCATCGCACATATCGGCGATTGCAAAAGTGAATCTCATAAGGTCAACAGATGAGCCGCCCGTTGTTTTTGCCTTCAGAACCGCATTGCCGTACATTCTCTTGACAGCAATCTCGGCAATATTGGTAAAATCAAGGCTGATGAAGCCCTCATCAAAGCCGTCACCGACCGCAACAATACGGCTTTCGGTAACATAAACCGCACCCTCACCGTAACGGCTGTCAACAGCAAGGTCGCCCACAACTGCAAAAAGAGGTTTTTCTTTCCCTTTGAATTCTTTTTCGGCAATTGCGACAATTCTTGCGCTTGCAGGTTTGTTTATCAACAAATCCTTGGGGATCATTTTTGCTCACTCCTTTTAATATATTATAAGGAATTTCGACTTCATTCTATGTCTAAAAAAATCATAAGTCAACATTATTTAGCAAAATTTTTATATTTCGTTGAATTGCATAAAAAAGCACCCCATATCAGCAACAAAATGCCAACATGAGGTTGTGATTATCATATGAATTTTTCGATGTTTTCTTTAATATATAAACCTGCAACACGGCAGATTACATCCGATGAAACAAGCTGTGAAAACTCCTTATCAAGCGCAGCTATTTCTTCGGGTATCATTGAAACATCTTCGTTATCCGAATCAAATGCATTATATTCTTTTTCAAAAATATAGCAGACGTTTTCGCTGAAAAGCTTTTTGACGGCATTCAGCGATGCGCCCGTAAGAGGCTGACCGTTTGCTCTGAAAAAGCTGCTGAGCGCAGTTTCACCGTCTTCAACAACAAACGAAAGAGCATAGATATCACGCTGTTCCTCTTTAAGTGCATCGAATTCAGATACCATATCGGATGCATCGGAAATTTTCTTCTGCAGATTGAGCGCAACTCCCTTGAAAAGACGGGTTGCGTCAGCTGTTTCCACAAGTTTTTCCGTAAGCACGGAGAATTCATTTCGAAGCCCGTTTTCTTCCTTGAGTTTTTTGATTATCGCTTCGTTTACCTTCGACCTTTTCGCACTTGCCTGACCCGCTTTTACGCAGACAAACAGCGTAAGCAGAATAACGGCAACCATTATTGCGATAAGATAAGGTCTTTCAAGAAAATACTGTATCATGTTTTACTCCTCTAATAAAAGTTTGTAGATATCACCTTTTTTGAGTCCGCTTTCCTTTGCGGCAAGCTTTGCCGCCTGAGTTTTGCTCTCTCCCTTTTCAACAAGCTTCATGGCATATTCCGCCGCCTGTTCAATGGTCATGTTCTCTTTTTCTTCGGGATCTGCGCCCTTGATTATAAGAACAAGTTCTCCCTTTATCTGCTCTTTTGAATATTTCTCCGAAGCCTCAGAAAGGGTTGTTCTGATTACTTCTTCATGTATTTTGGTAAGCTCTCTGACTATTGCGATTTCCCTGTCGCCAAGTGCTTTATAAAGGTCTGTAAGTGTATTTGAGAGTTTATGCGGCGCTTCATAGAAAATCATTGTTCGAGTTTCACCGACAAGCCATGAAATATGTTCTTTTCTTTCGGATTTTTCAACGGGAAGGAATCCTTCAAAAGAGAATCTTTTCGACGGCATACCTGAAACCGCAAGAGCGGTCGCAAACGCACACGGACCGGGCACAGACTCAATTTTAACACCCTTTTCCATGCAGAGTTTCACCAAATCTTCACCCGGGTCAGAAATTGCAGGCATTCCTGCGTCTGTAACAAGTGCACAGTTTTCACCCGACAGAATTCTTTCTGCAATAACAGGTCCTCTTTCAAAACGGTTATGTTCAAAATAGCTGACCATCGGTTTTTTAATTTCGAAACGGTTGAGAAGCTTGAGGGTTACCCTCGTATCCTCTGCGGCAATGAAGTCGCAGTTTTCAAGCGTTTCAAGGGCTCTCGGGGAAATATCGCCGAGATTTCCTATAGGAGTTCCGACAACATATAAAGTTCCGCTCAAGCTATTCACCTCTGTTCTCTAAAAGATAGTCGCCGTAGATTTTTTTCATTTCTTCGGAATATTCGCCGTTCGCCGAATGAACAAAAAGCTCGGGTTCAACGGTTATACCCGTTTTGCCGCCTTTTCTGCCTTCAATAAGCACAAGCCACGGTGCTTTTCCCGGACATTTCGAAACGAATTTCATTCTTTTAGGTTCAATACCTGCCGAATGCATTTCGCAGATTAACTCCGCTGTTCTTTCAGGACGGATACACATACAAAGTCTGCCTCCGAAATTGAGAAGCTTCTTTGCAGTCTGACATATATCGGAAAGAAGGCACATCGTTTCGTGCCTTGCGATTTTATCCGCACCGCTTCTGCTTTCAATTCCTGCTCCGCTTGCTTTATAGGGCGGATTCATTGTTACAACATCAAAGCAGCCGAAAGGAACAATTCCTTTGAGTTCTTTTAAATCCGCATTGACTGCCGTGAGTCTTTCCGAAAGATTGTTGAATTCAATTGCGGCATTTATCTGCTCTGCACCGAGAGGCTGAATTTCAACGGCGGTTATTTTCCCCGTCTCCTTTTTGCACCAAAGAAGAGGTATTATTCCACATCCCGAACCGAGGTCGCAGCACATCGCTCTTTTTGAAGGGTTTGCAAAATCGGCAAGCAACACCGCATCCGTTCCGAATGAATGAGCATCCGAAACAAAAGCAGTAACACCCGAGCCGAGATATTCCTTTCTGAAATCGTTCATGGCAGTTCTCCGAAAAATTTAGTCAAAATATTATATCATTATATTATAAAAAAGTAAAGAGCAGTATCAGCTGCTCTTTTTGTTTGAAAATGTGATTATAAATATAGTTGAAATAATCATTATAAATCCGATTATATCTGCGCCCGAAAAGTCCGTGCCGAGCCATAATGCGGAAATAACTGTTGCAGAAACGGGCTCTATACTTGAAACTATACTTGCTTTTGTTGCACCGATAAGGTGGATACCTTCAAGATAGAAAGTATAGGCAATAACCGTTCCGAAAATGATGATTCCCGAAAGTGCGCCGATAAGAGGAAGATTTATTTCGGGCATGATTTCCCAAGGTCTGAAAACGGGAAGAAGCGCAATTCCGCCTGCAAGCATACCCCATCCGAGAACGGTCGGAGTGTCGTAATCTTTGAGAAGCGGAACGGGTATAAGTGAGTAACAAGCAAGAAAAACAGCCGAAGCAATTCCCCAGATAAGTGCGGGAGTTGAAACAGCAAACGAGTCGAAATCTCCGCCCGTTGCAATAACAAACGTTCCGCCGACCGCAAGGATGATTGCAATTATTTCCGCTAAAACGGGAAGCTTTTTATTTTTTAGACAAACAAAAACCAATATCATAACGGGAGAAAGATATTGAAGAACGGTTGCCGTGCCCGCATTCGAATGCGCTATTGCTGTAAAATATGAATACTGGCACAGAATAAGACCGAACAAAGTAAATGCCGACATGCAGAGAAAATTTTTCTTTCCCCTCCATACGCCGAATATTTTTGATTTATGCCTTGCAGCGCTTATTATCAGCAGAATTATTCCCGTTGATATCATTCTTATCGTTACTATCCATTTTGAATCAACGCCGTGATATGTAAACAGATACTGACCGCAAGAACCTGAAAATCCCCAGAAAATTCCGCCGAGAAGCGAAAGGATAATTCCGACTGCGGTTTTTGATTTTTTATCCATAAAAAACACCTCTGAACCTATGGAATAATAACATAATAACTCTATAAAATCAATATTAAAGAGCATAAATTAAGGTCAGAAAGTCAATAATATTCTTTGACATTCAACAAAATAAAAAGCCGAGAAAACAGAAGAAAAGCAGAGAAAATCAAAGATAATTTAAAATATTGCGATACAATAAATAATTTTGACCTTTTTTGACCTTTGACCTTTTGACCTTTCCTGACTATAATGTGATTAAAGTCAAAGAAAGTCAAAGTCAAATTTGATATAAATGAAAGAGATGATGATATGAGTTTAAGCAATCAAATAGCGAGAATGCTCCTTGAAATGCTCGAAGATGACGGCATGGCGGAAATTCAGCGAAATGAATTTGCGCAGTCAATCGGCTGTGTGCCGAGCCAGATTAACTATGTTATATCTTCGAGATTTACGCCCGAGCAAGGTTATATCGTTGAGAGCAGAAGAGGCGGCGGCGGATATATCAAGATAACGAGAGTTAATCTTGATAAGCCCTCACTCATTATGCACACGGTAAACTGCATCGGCGAATCGCTCGACTATGCGACCTGCCATGCAAATGTTATGAATCTTCTTCATAACGGCTCGATAGACGCTTACAGCGCAAGACTTCTTCTTGCGGCAACGGGCGAAAATTCGCTCCGAGCCCTCCCCTCACCCGTCAAGGAAAGAATCAGGGCATCAATATTCAAACAAATGCTTATTACTATACACAGAAAGGATGATTGATTTATGGTATGTCAGAATTGCGGAAAGAACGAAGCAACAACCCACATCAAACAGATTATAAACGGTGACATGGCGGAAAGTCATCTTTGCTCCGACTGCGCATCGCACCTCGGCTATTCGGATATGTTTTCAGGCTTCGGTCTGAATCTTTCCGAGCTTTTCGGCGGATTTCTCGGCGATATGATGCCGTCACTTGCCTCGGGTAAAACTCAGAGATGTGCAAAATGCGGAACTTCATTTGAAGAAATTGTTCGAAACGGAAGAGTCGGCTGTGCGGATTGCTACACAACTTTCTATGACCGTCTTCTCCCGTCAATCCAGAGAATCCACGGCAAAATCAAACACAGCGGAAAAGTCAGCACAGCACCCGTTGAAACTCCGAAAATTGAAACAACCGAAGAAAAAATCGAAAAACTCAGAGCTCTTATGAATGAGGCGGTTGCAAAGCAGGAATTTGAAGAAGCTGCAAAAATCAGAGATGAAATCAAAGCTCTTGAAGGAGGCGAAGCATAATGAATAAATGGTATCTTGAAAAAGGCGACCAGGGTGATATCGTCATAAGCACACGTATCCGTCTTGCAAGAAATCTTTATGATTTTCCGTTCCCTGCAAAGCTTGATATCAACGGCAAAAACAAAGTAAACGAGCTGATTAAGGGAATACTTTTTGAGAATGACAGAAAAGATTTCAGCTACATCGAAATGAAAGATTTATCAAGAATTCAGGCTGTTTCGCTTGCGGAAAGCCACCTCATCAGTCCTGAATTCGCATCAAAAAAAGACGGAAGTGCGCTCGTTCTTTCCTCTGATGAAAGCGTCAGCATCATGCTCTGCGAAGAAGATCATATCCGTTTGCAGGTTATGAAATCGGGCCTTGCACTCGAAGAAGCCTACGACATTGCGGATAAACTCGACAGAATGATTGACGGCAAGGTCAAATATGCTTTCGATGAAAGAATCGGATATCTCACTCAATGCCCGACAAATCTCGGCACGGCAATGAGAGCCTCTGTTATGCTTCATCTGCCTGCACTCACACGTTGCGGTCAGATGACACGCCTTGCAAACACCGTTTCAAAGCTCGGTCTTACCATCAGAGGGGCAAACGGCGAAGGTTCACAGCCCATAGGCGATATGTATCAGATAAGCAATCAGATAACTCTCGGCATCACCGAAGAAACCGCAATCGCAAATCTCAAATCCATTGTTCTCCAGCTTGTTTCTCAGGAAAGAGCCGCAGCCGCAGAGCTCATCAAAAATCCTGCGGAAGAGGATAAGATTTTCCGTGCACTCGGTATTCTCAAAAACGCAAGACTGTTGAATACCAACGAATTTATGGAACTCATTTCGATTATCAGACTCGGAGCAGCAAAAGGTCTTGTTAACGTGCCGATTGAAAAAATCAATGAGCTTACAGTCAGCATGCAGCCTGCAACAATAAGCGCTTCAAATCCCGATGCGGCAACTCCTGCATTGAGGGATGCATACAGAGCGAAGATTGTGAGGGAAGCGCTGGCATAGTTGTTTGCTTTGCAAACTTATAGGGGGATGAAAATATGTATAGGTTTACAGGCTTTACTCAGAAAGCCAACGACGCATTGAACAATGCAATAACAGCCGCAGAAAATCTCGGCCACACATATGTTGGCAGCGAGCACATCCTGCTCGGTCTGCTCAAGGAAAGCGGCGGTATGGCTTATACCGCTCTTTCCGCAAAAAAAATAAGCTACGGCGAAGTTGAAGCAATAATCAGAAGCAGTATGGGAGTCGGTTCACCGACCGTTCTTTCACCGAACGATTTCACTCCGAGAGCCAAAAATATCATAGACACAGCCATTCTTCAGGGCAGAGGCATGGGACATTCGTATATCGGAACGGAGCATATTCTTATGGGTATTATCCGCGAGGGAACGGGCGCCGCAACGGAAATCCTTGCAAGCATGGGCGTTCAGTCGCAGGAACTTCTCCGTGACCTCACAAATGCTCTTGGCAGCAATCCTTCTCAGACAGGTCATAACAAAAACAACTCCAAAGAAAAATCCGATACACCCGTTCTCAGTCAGTTCGGCAGAGACCTGACAGTTCTTGCAACTCAGGGAAGAATTGACCCTGTTATCGGCAGACAGAAAGAAATCGAAAGAGTTATTCAGATTCTCAGCCGCCGCACCAAAAATAATCCTTGCCTTATCGGTGAACCAGGTGTCGGCAAAACCGCAATCGCAGAGGGGCTTGCCCTTAAGATTGCAACAGGCGAAGTTCCCGAACTGTTGAGAAACAAAAGAATCATCACTCTTGATCTCACTGGTATGGTTGCAGGAACAAAATACAGAGGCGATTTTGAAGAAAGAATAAGAAACGCAATAGAGGAAGTCCGAAAAGCGGGCGACATTATTCTTTTTATCGACGAGGTTCATACCCTTATCGGTGCAGGCTCGGCGGAAGGCGCTGTTGATGCCGCAAACATCCTTAAACCATCTCTCGCAAGAGGCGAGCTTCAGGTTATCGGCGCAACAACTCTTGAAGAATACAGAAAACACATCGAAAAAGATTCCGCTCTCGAAAGAAGATTCCAACCTGTCACCGTAGGCGAGCCCTCAGAGGAAGAAGCATTTGAAATTCTTACGGGTCTGCGTGATAAATACGAGGCTCATCACAAAGTCAGAATTTCCGATAGCGCCATTCATGCAGCTGTCAAGATGTCATCACGTTATATCGGTGACAGATATTTGCCCGACAAGGCTATTGACCTTGTTGACGAAGCGGCATCAAGAGTCCGACTGAAAGCGTTTACGGCTCCTCCCGATTTGAAAGCTCTCGAAGATAAAGTTAAGTCTTTGACGGAAGAAATGCAGTCGGCAATCAATTCGCAGGATTTTGAACATGCCGCCGCATTGAGAGATGAGAAAAACGAAATCACAAAAGAGCTTGAAAATGAGCGACGCATCTGGAAAGAAAAAAGCAGCCATTCAACAGGCGAAGTCGGTGAACAGGAAATCGCCGCCATCGTTTCGCAGTGGACAGGAATTCCCGTTGTTCAGCTCACTCAGGAGGAAAGTCAGAGACTTCTCAACATGGAAGATGAGCTTCATCAAAGAATAGTCGGTCAGGATGAAGCTGTAACTGCCGTTGCAAAAGCAATCCGCAGAGGCAGAGCAGGTCTTAAAGATCCGAAAAGACCGACGGGTTCGTTCATTTTTCTCGGTCCAACGGGTGTCGGTAAAACAGAGCTTTGCAAAACTCTTGCCGCATCAATGTTCGGCGATGAAAATGCGATGATAAGGCTGGATATGTCCGAATATATGGAAAAACACACGGTTTCACGGCTTGTCGGTTCTCCTCCCGGATATGTCGGTTATGAAGAAGGCGGTCAGCTTACGGAAAAAGTTCGCCGCAGACCCTATTCCGTTGTGCTTTTCGACGAAATAGAAAAGGCGCATCCCGATGTTTTCAATATGCTTTTGCAGATTCTCGAAGACGGAATTCTGACGGATTCTCAGGGCAGAAAAGTCGATTTCAAAAACTGCATAATCATAATGACATCGAATGTCGGCGCAAAGAAAATTTCTCAAAGCGGTCAGGGTACACTCGGATTTGCGCCCGATAAATCGGAAACTGCAGACGAAAAGAAAATCCGTGAAGCGGTTATGGGTGAACTCAAAAATGTTTTCCGACCTGAATTTCTTAACAGAGTTGATGATATCATCGTTTTCCGTCAGTTGAAACAAGATGATATAAATGAAATTGCACGCAGAATGCTTGTCAATCTTTCAAGGCGTGTCAAAGAGCTTGATTTTGAGCTTGAATTTTCTGATGATGCCGTTAATGAAATCGGCAAAGCCGGTTTCGACCCCGTTTACGGCGCAAGACCTCTTCGCAGAGCAATTCAACAAAAGATTGAAGATAAACTTTCCGAAGAAATGCTTGAGGGAAAACTTGTTACAGGCAAAAAATATATATGCACAGTCGAAAACGGAAGCTACTCATTCAGCGAAACTGCATAACGGAAACAGGGTGCCGACGCACCCTGTTTTTTAATAATATGTTAAATATTTGTTATTTTAATTTATAGCTATTGTAATTTATTCAAAAATCTGTCATAATGCGTATAAGTGGTAAAACATAATTAATTTTCGGAGGACAAAATCATGAAAAAAGTTATTATCGCCATAGTAGTTATCGCAATTGCCGCTGCAGCCGCAGTCGGAATTTATTTTGCAGTCGGAAACAACAATAACGAACCCGTATCAGAGCTTGTTGTTACAAAAGATTCCATCGATGAAAGAGTTTCAATCCTTGAAGTTCTTATGAAAAATCCCGACAGATATAAGTCACATCTTGCAGAAAATTACGCTCTCGGTATGGAAAAGGCAGAAGAATTCTATGCCGCTCCCGAAAACTGGCTTGCATTTGAGCAGGTTATCCTTATTGAAAACACAGGTGACACAAGCTGCACGGTTTACGGTTTTGAAGTTAAGGATAACGGCAAAAACGGAATCTATATCAACACCGCTGCAGGCGGCGAGATCGGAATCGCTCCCGGAAGCTCTGCAGCAACAAGCTTCTCCGTTCTCTGCTCCGATATTGAACTTTCAAGCACGGAAGCAATGGAGCTTATTGACAAAATGGAAATCAGCGTTGTTTATACAAACAGCCCCACAGAATACGCAGACGGTTCCATCAGCGTTGAAGAAACCAAAACTGCAGCAATCGTAAAGGAAGAAAAATAAATGAGTTTTTTCTCAAAAAACAAAACCCCCTCGGGACCTCCCGAATTTATCATTGTCGGACTCGGAAATCCCGGCAAAAAATATGAACTTACCCGCCATAACGCAGGCTTTTTGTTCGCAGACCTGCTTGCGGATAAGAACAATGAAACAATAAATAAAATTCAATTCAAATCTGTGACCGCCAACATAAACCTTGGCGGTCACAGGTGCTTGCTTATGAAGCCTCAGACCTTCATGAACAACAGCGGCGAAGCGGTAAAACAAGCTGCCGCTTTCTATAAAATACCGCCCGAAAACATTATTGTTGTCTTTGATGACATCTCACTCCCCTGCGGCAAAATGCGTATAAGACGCAAGGGAAGCGACGGCGGACACAACGGAATAAAGAGCATTATTTATCTTCTTTCTTCCGATAAATTCCCGAGAATAAAACTCGGTGTCGGCGAAAAACCGCATCCCGACTACGACCTTGCAGACTGGGTGCTTTCTTCATTCAAAAAGCCTGAACTTGATGAATTGAGAGTCGCCGCAGAAAACGCTTGCAAAGCTGTCGAAATGATGGTTCAAGGCAACATCGACGGCGCTATGAGCAGCTTTAACAGCTGATTATTTTGTCATCGACATAATCCCGTCCATCATGCTTTCCATGTTTTTCACACACTTGGCAACATTCTTCTTGCAGGCTTTCATGCCGCTTTTCGACATCATTTTCGTGCTTGCATAAGCGGCGGCAGTGCCGACTGCAAGACCGATTCCGATGCTTTTAGCCATCGTCATATTTTTTGATGATGTTAACACTTTTATCCCTCCCGTCACAGATATTCATCATTAGTTTATCCGTAAGACGAAGCAAAACAAATGCCAATATTTTTTTAAGGAAGTTATATAATGTCAACTCTTAATATCGTTCTTGTTGAGCCTCAGATTCCTCAGAACACAGGCAATATTGCAAGAACCTGCGCCGCAACGGGTGCAAGACTGCATCTTGTTGAACCAATGGGTTTTCGTGTTGATAACGCAAAACTTAAAAGAGCGGGACTTGATTACTGGCACTTGCTCGATATAACATATTATGAGAATCTTGATGATTTTTTTGAGAAAAATAAAGACGGTAATTTCTTTTATTTTTCTACGAAAGCAACAAAGATATACTCCGAGGTTGATTATCCCGATAACAGCTATCTTGTTTTCGGAAAAGAAACGGCTGGATTACCCGAAGAACTCCTTTATGATAATCAGGAAAAATGTGTGCGCCTGCCAATGATTGATAACAGCGCGGCGAGAAGCCTCAACCTCTCAAATTCCGTTGCGATAGGCGTTTATGAAGTTCTTCGTCAATGGAATTTCCCCGAATTACTGTGCAAAGGAAAACTCACAAAATTTGATTGGAGTGAATAAAAATGAAACCGTTAACCGCCGCATATAAAGCGCTTGAATTCATTCTCACGGCTCAGTCAAAGCATCTCACCGATAAGAAATGCACAAAACCGCTTGATAAAGCTTCATTTAACTGCACCCCGAGAGCAAAGAGCGAACTTTTTTCTATCGGTTTTTCAAAGGAAAGCATCCTTCCCGATGATGTTGACAAAAAGAAATATTATATTGCCGGTTACGGTGAAAACAAGCCTGCGAAAGGCGTTCTTGACGCACCTCATACCCATGCAGTCTGGATTGACGACCTTTCGGGTCACGGCGGAATAGTCATCGTTTCGCTTGACTGCGTTGGTCTGCTTAACAGCGACGTCAACATTCTCCGTTCAAGACTCAGCGAATTTTCAAAGCTTTCGGGTTGCCGTTCAATCAATGTTGTCTGCACTCATAACCATGCAGGCATCGACACAATGGGAATCTGGGGTCCTCTTCCTTTAAGCGGAAAAGACCCGAAATATATGGAGCTTGTCTTCTCGCAGACCGTTAAAGCAGTTGAAAATGCTTATGCTTCAAGAAAAATCGGCAAGCTTTATCTGGGTAAAATTGAAGTTCCCGATATGCAGGAAGACATAAGAACTCCGATTGTTTATTCAAAAACTCTCACCCGTCTGCGTTTTGTTCCCGAAGACGGTTCAAGAGAAACCTACATAATAAATTTTGCTTCTCATTCCGAATCGCTTCAGGGATGCAACGAACTTGTCAGCGCAGATTTTCCCCATTATTTCAGAGAAAAAATTCGCGAAAAAACAGGTGCTGAAACTCTCTATTGCGTCGGCGCAATCGGAGGAATGATAAGCATGGACATTCCCAACGAAAGGGAAATCCGTGACAGCGGCAATGATTTTTCGCAGTCCACTGCAGATATCGGAAGAAATCTTGCAGACTATGCTCTTTCAATTGAAAACGAAACTCTTCTCAAGCCGAAAATCGGTCATCTCCGTCAGGAAGTTTATTTCAAAGCAGAAAACCTTCTGCTTCTGATTGCTGCAAAAGCGGGCATTCTCAAGGCGAAGGAATACAGAATGGCGGATAAATCCGGATTTGCCATGAAATCCGAAATCAGCTATCTTGAAATAGATTCTCTTAAGATTCTGATGCTTCCCTGCGAAATTTTCCCCGAGCTTGTTTACGGTGGATATCTCCCTGCAGAGGAATCCGCAACCGGTTACGGAGCAGAAATAAACCCTGTTCCTATCCGTGAAATAATCGGCGATGATGTTATGATAATAGGTCTTGCTAACGATGAACTCGGCTATGTTCTTCCTCCCAACGACTTCATTCTTCATCCTGAAACTCCCTATTTTGAAAACGGCCGTGATATCCATGACCGCCGCCACTATGAGGAAACAAATTCTCTCGGACCGGAAACAGCAGTTACAATTGCTGAAACCGTCAGGGAAATTATTAATACGGTTGAAAAATCCAAAAACATATGATATTATATATAGTATAAACAAACGAAAGGACTTGTTTCTATGAAATCATTACTCTGCGTTATTCTTGCCATGACTGTTATTGCACTCTGCCTCTTCGGTTGCAATTCAAATAACATCCCCGAAGAACCTGCAACAACAGGCAGCGCAAATTTTTCATATGTCAACCCCTACGGTCAGACAGCTCCCAACCCCGAAAACGTTAAGCCTACCGATGGTCAGACTTTCCCCGTTGTATATATTGAAACAGTCAATGATGTTGAAATCGTTCTCGCTGATTACTATGTATACGGCAATTCCGTTGCTAAAATCAAGGATATTGAACTTAAAGACGATGGTATTTCAATCAATGCAGACGGTTATGCAGATGTTGAAGTTATAGGAATCGGTTCAAGAAAAGACGATATCAAAATCGGTTTTGAAGCATTTGATGCAAACGGCGAATTAGTCAGAAAATCCTATATTCTTGTGCCTCTCAAGGGCGTTAAGAAAGGCGATATCGTTGAAAGACGCCGTTTCGATTTCCCCAGAGAAGCTGTTAAAGTTATCTTCTCGGATTACGTTGAAGAACAGTAATGTTATATAAAAATGGCTTGTGCATAACAGCACAAGCCTTTTTATTATTCAGCAGTATTCATTGAATTTTTATAAACTACAAATCTGCAGTAGAGATATTCGGTAACAAGATTCACAAGCATTGTTCCCGCTTCAATGAGATATTCGTTTATTCCCAATGCTGTAAGCTCATGGGTCCACCAGGTTGAAAGAGGTGCGAAAACGCAATAGAAAAGCGCAACCTTGAGCATTGCAACGGGCACATTTGCCGCCGATTTGAAGGTGAATTTTCTGTTAAATGTAAAATTCCATAAAACAGAAAGTGCAAGCGAAATTATGTAGCTTACTGTGTTGTTGAGATTTGCAACTTCAAAAAGCAAGGTAAATGAAATAAGCTGTATTATACCTGCCGAAGCTGAAAAAAACGCAAATTTTATAATCTGAATAATATTCTGCTTTTTTGTCATTTTCTGTTCACTCATCTTTTTTCTCCCTTTCTTTTATAACCAGATTCGCAAATCGGCAAGCTCTGATATATGCTTCGGCAACAAAGCTTTCAATCGGCATTGCGGCATATTTATCGTTTTCGTGTCTGCCGGGTTTGCTTTTTATTGACAATTCAAAAGAAATCGGACCATCAAAACCGCATCTGACAAGTCTTTCCGCAACGGAATTCCAATCGGTTATACCGTCAAACGGAAGAAGATGAAGGTCATCAATATAGGTTATATTACCGTCATAATCACGGATTCCGAGATTATCGTTGATATGAGTAACCGCAAGCTTATCGCCGTAAAGAGCGGTCATATCCTTACCGTAATTATAACAAAGTTCATGTCCCGTATCCCAACAAAATGAAACAGAGGGAATATCGGAAAGTCCTTTCATAAGCGCAGAAAGATACTCCTCCCCTTCTGTATTTTCAAGCGCAAGCTTTACACCGAGTTCATTCGCTCTTACAGCAAGCGCACCATATCTCTCAAGACCGATTTGCGTCGGAATATTGTCACTGTCAAAACCAATAAAAGTATGGGCAACCATGGCAGGAATCTCGAGACGTGAACAGATTTCGAGATTATCTATAAGCTCTGCAAGAGCCACATCTCCGATTTCTCCATCCATCCACATATCATCCGATTTATTGAACGGCGCATGAAGATATGAAATTATCATTTCTTCTTCTTTTGCCGTTTCCGCAATTTTATATGCATCGGCATTTCTGTCGCTGAGGTCAATTGCACAACCTTCGAAGCCTGCAGATTTAAACAGTTTTATCTGGTCATCATAGGCAATCCCGTAGCCGTTGCACAATGCAAGACAAAGTTTTTGTTTAAACATTTTCATCACCGATTTTATGTTAAATCAAAAAGACATTATTGTCAAGAATGAATTAATGTGGTACAATAAAACAGGAGGAAAGATAATATGCCACTTAATATTTTTGTCGTAACCGATACTCATTATTTCGAAAAATCACTCGGCGCAAGCGGTGAAGCATACGAAAAAAGAAGTCGTACCGACCAGAAATGCGTTGCCGAAACAGGAGCTATTCTTGATGCAACATTCGAAAAAATAGCTCAGGACAAAGAAACGGAAATAATTATCATACCGGGCGACCTTGTTTACAGAGGCGAGGTTGCAAGCCATGTCGGTCTTATTGAAAAATTCAGAAAGCTCGAAAAAGCGGGCAAAAAAATCTATGTTGTTACCGCACGCCATGACTATTCGGGCAATCCTTGCGGTTTCGTAGGCGATAAAACAATACCCGTTGAAGGTATGCCCCGCGAAAAGCTTCGTGACTATTATATGGATTTCGGTTTCGGCGATGCCATATCCGAGCATAAAAGCTCGCTCTCTTATGTTGCGCAGTTATCCGATAAAATAAGACTTCTTGCAATAAACTGCGACGGCGACTGCGAAAAATTCAAAGGTCTTTGGGATGACCAGATGGATTGGATAGCCGAACAAATCAAAAAAGCTCACGATGACGGCTGTTACATATTTGCAACGATGCACTATCCCCTGCTTCCCGGCTCACCGATTATGAATTTAATCGAGGATGCCAAACTCGGCGATTGGGAAAGACGCGCAAATGAGCTTGCCGACCTCGGTCTCGACCTCATTTTCACGGGTCATATGCATATGCAGAGTCTTAACGAGCATGTTTCCCCTGCCGGAAATAAAATCACCGATATCTGCACAGGCTCGGCTGTCGGTTGCCCCGCTTATTTCAGAAAAGTTATTTTCAACGAAAACGGCACCGCTGACATTACTTCTCATAAAATAGATGATTTCGATTGGGATAAGGGTGGTAAGACTGCCGACGAATATTTTCAGTGGCGTTTTGACCGCATGATAACCGATATAGTTGACGGAATGGCTTATGATTTCAAAGCCTTCACCCGTTATTTCGGCGGTCCCGAAAAGAACAAAAAGCTTAAGATTCCCGTAACAATTGTCGGAAGAATTCTTCAGAAGCTTACCGTTGGCGGTCTCGGAAAATTCCTGTTTTTCAGAGTTGATAAAACCGTCAGCAAGCTTCTTGTCAAAGACGTTGCGGTTGAACTTGTAAGAAATGTTTTCATCGGAAATGAGCCTTATGTCAAAGGCACTCCGATGTATGACGCAATCATGAAACTCCTCAAGCGTCTTAAACCCGTTCTCTCAATTGTCGAGAAAAAGCTCGGAGCAAAAAATAAGATGTTGGCAGACATTCCTGCATTTGTTGCCTCACTTATCGGCGACGAAAAGCAGCTTGACTACACCGCAACAGTAAAAATTAATTATAAAGGATAACAGATATGGGTATTATTGTAGGTGTCGGTGGCGGAAGAACCGACGATAACGAAATTCTTCCTGTTTTTGAACATATTGTTAAGCTTTCAAAAAAGAAAAATCCGTCCGTTTTATTTGTTCCGACAGCGGGATTTGACGACATCAACGGCGATGAGCATATTTTCAGACTTTTCATCGGTCTCGGATGCAGCGTTTCAGCGCTTATTCTTACTGATAAATCGCTGACAAAAGAAGAAATTGAAAATAAGATTCTTTCAGCCGACATTGTTTATGCAGGCGGAGGAAACCTCAAATTTCTTATGGACACCTGGAAAGAAACCGGTGCCGATGAAATATTCAAAAAAGCATACGAAAAAGGCATTATTCTTTCGGGAGTCAGCTCAGGTTCCATGTGTTGGTTTTCAAGAGGATATGACGATTGCGGCGAAAACCATGAATTCATGTTTGTTGACTGTCTGGGTCTTCTTGATTTCTGCAATTGCCCTCATTTTGAAAGCGATTATTGGCAGGTTTTCACGCAGGCAGTCAGAACTCAGGATCTTTCCGGCATAGCAATTGATGACGGTGCAGCACTTGTTTTTGATAACGGGAAATATTACTGCATTAACGGAAATGACGGCGGCGATGTTTACTTTTTTGACAGCAAAAATGACTTCAGAAAATCACTTTTCAACGAAGCAATCTGACATATATATAATGTATATTATTATATATAAAGACGGCGAGTCCGATTCTCTCGGATTTGCCGTCATTTTTGTAATATCAAAATACAGCACAACATAAAATAATAAGGAATTTGAATTTTTTGTATTAATCGGAAAAACTTGACAACACTATATATACGGGCATTATAATTCTCTCTTGTTATATATTGAGTTTAATGCCCGTATTTTTCTGTTTTAGAATTATGTAACCTTTTTTTACGGTTTTGTAACCATTTGTAACTTTTTCTGTTTTCTACAAAGTTTTTTCCAGTTTCTGACAATTATAAACAAGCTGACAAAGTTATTAATGTTTTGTTCTGGCAATTTTTGTTAATTGCTTTGTTAAATATGCACAAAAAACAATTCGAAAGAAATTTGACAAACTGAATATTTGTCAATATAATGTCACCCGTTGCACAAAAGGAAATCGCGGCTAACCCAAAAACCACAGTAAAGGGACAAACCAAAAAACTACTAATGCGCAAAATAAGGAGAATATTATGATTACCAATTCATTATCCGAGAGCATGGCACCCCGTAAACTCAGCTTCAAGATTCTGACTGCAGTTATCACGGTAATGTTCATTTGCTCAGTAGCCTTTACAACTTTCGCATCGTCGAACACAGTTAACAAGGTTACGGTAACAGACGGAGAAAAATCAGTAAGCATATCTACCGCAGAAACAGACCCCTATGCAATCGTCAAGGCAGCAGGCTTTGACCTCAAAATCAGCGATGAAATCATTACAAAAGATTTCAGCGCCGAAGATGGCGGAACACTTGTCATCAGAAATTCAAATCTCGGCAGCTTTTTTGATGTTCAGAACTTCTCAATTGACAGCGCCGACGAAATCAAATCCGCAAAAAGCGTTTTTGAAAACATGGGTATTCATGTTAAGAGAGCATTCCGAATCAACATTTCCACAGACGGCAAAAACAAGAAGGTTTATCTCTCAAAAGGCACGGTTGCCGATGCACTTGATAAGGCAGACATTGTCCTCGGTGAAAACGACATTGTTTTCCCTGCGCTTGATACAAATGTCAACAGTTTCACAAAAATCAGAATCATCAGAGTGAAATATGATATCAAGAGCGAAACACAGGAAATACCCTACGAAACAGAAATAGTCAAAGATAACAATATGTACGTTGGCGAATCAGAAATCATAAAAGAAGGCGTTAACGGCAAAAGATATGCATTCTATACTGAAAAATATGTTGACGGCAAACTTGAGGAAACAATTTTCTCAAAAGAAAAAGTTATTGAAGAACCGATTAACGAGGTAAAAAAAGTCGGTACAAAGCAAAGAGCAACTCTCTCTGCTTTCAAAAATAACGGTGCACCTATTTCAGACCTCAAAGTTCCCGCAGATTTAAAGCTCGACAAAAACGGAATTCCCGTTGACTATAAATACTGCATTTCAGGCAAGGCAACTGCTTACACAGGCGACACTTCAACCTCAACAGGCAGAAAGCCCATGCCCGGTCACATCGCTGTCAATCCCAAAGAAATCCCCTACGGAACAGAGCTTTATGTTGTTTCTGCTGACGGAAATTACGTTTACGGTTACTGCATCGCTGCTGACACAGGCGGATTTGTTAAAAGAGGCAATACCGACATCGACCTCTACATGGATAACAAAGACATGTGCTATGATTGGGGTAACAAAAACGTAAAAATATACGTTCTTGGCTGATTTTTTCAAAAAACAAACAAGGAAACAAGGCTTGCAACACCTTGTTTCCTTTTCTTTTTTGGCAAAATGACGAAAACATAACAAGTATTTTGTTGAAATTGATAACAAACAGTTGTTAATACAATAAAACAATATGACTTTTGTACATTGACTTTTTAGGTCTTCGCAATTAAAATATATCTCAATGAGAGAAACAGTGCTAATTATAAGAGGACGGATGAGCCGTGAATAAACTGTTATTTTGTGCTAATAATAGTGAAAAGGTTCTTCCTCAATCCTCTTATACGAAAATTCTGTTTTGCGTATAGTCAATTTCAACAAAACAAAAATTTTTGAGTGCCTTCACTTTGGCCGACAAGCCGAATTATTACCAAATGCACCAAAACTGCGTTTGAAGATGTTGACGAAGCAAACTTTTATGATATAATATGTAATGTGTTAACAAGAAATTTTCAGCGTAGGAGATATATAACTATGTATGTAAAAGACGTAACTGTTCAGAATCAGGTTGGACTTCATGCTCGTCCTGCAACATTCTTCATTCAGAAGGCTAACGAATTCAAGTCGTCAATCTGGGTTGAAAAAGAAGAACGCAGAGTTAATGCAAAGAGCCTTCTCGGCGTACTTTCTCTTGGCATTATGGGCGGCACAAACATCCGTGTTATCGCTGGCGGTCCCGACGAAGAACAGGCTGTTAATGAGCTTGTAAAACTTGTTGAATCAGGTTTTGCAGAATAATTAAAACAAAAAATAACAGACCGAAAAGATTTACTTTTCGGTCTGTTTTATTATATCGCAATTTTTTTCAATGTTAAATTCTTCAAAATATCTGTTCTCAAGAGGAATCCATTTTAATTTAAAAACCTCAAGCGCTTCCCTGCCGTTTCTTTTCAGAATCCGTTCAAGCTGCGTTTCTCGGTCAACCTTTAAGAATATCTTCAAATCATAGTTCAATTCCGTTTTGGGATGCAATGAATATGAGCCCTCTATTATAACGGGTTTATCAGGTGAAATTCTTCTTGTTTGCGTGAAATCTCCGTGTTTGCAGCTGAACGCTCTGTAAACGAATTCCGTTGCGCTTTCGAGTCCCGACACCACTTCGGCATTGAAACGCTCATAATGGACATTTCCGCCCGCTTCTGAAAGTCTTTCCTCTGTACGCATCTCAAACGGCAGAAAGAAATCATCCATATGTATAATCTGAGCATCAAATTTTTGAGCAAGCTGCATGGCAAGTGTTGTTTTACCTGAGGCGCAGCAGCCGTCAATTCCGATAATAGCATACGGTTTTCGGATTAACACTTTTTCAATTTCTTTAAGTAAGTTCTCCATATAAATCCTATTCAAAAACCCCGACTGTTGAGGTCGGGGTTTTATTGATATTATTCGTTTGTTTCTGCACCTGCTGCGTCATTAAACTCCTTAACTTCAGCTGCAATAGCCTTACGTCTTTCACGGAGTTCCATATACATTCTGTTTCTCTTTTCGCCCTGAAGGTCATAGAAGAGCTGAGGAATGATGCTGAGGATACCTGTAACAACAGGAAGAAGAGTACACATGAAGAAGAGTGCATAGCGTGCTTCGGGAGTCTGTGCACCCTGGTTTTTGTTGGGGTCATATCCGAAAGCTTTGAAGAGAAGGGGCTGAATAACGCCCTTAACGCTGTTAACCATCTTAGTAATAAGACCTTTAGCAACGCCTGTCATACCTTCGGAACGGAAACCGTTCTTCCATTCGCCGTAGTCAATAGCTTCGTTTCTCATTTCTTCGGGAATAACCTTTCTGATACCCCAGAAGAACATCCAGATGGTTTCGCGAAGCATGAATGCGGGAATCATAACTGCAAGGCTTTCGTAACCGTTCTTGCCGCCAACCTTGATGAACTTACCTGCAAGATAAACACCAAGCATCAGGACGCTGTCAACATGGGAGCCTGCAATCCACAAGGCTTTTGTTGAGAACTTCGAACGAGCCCAAGGAACATATGAATACGAAATGGGTGATACAACCGCACCGGGAATACCAACGATTGTTGACATTGATGCAAGGTTGAGAACTTCGATGTAGTAGAGGTTTGTGCCCGAGTTGAGGCTGAATGCGCTGAGGAACTCGGAAAGAGTGATGAGAAGAAGCGGTTTGTTTGTAACAACCGATTTGATACCGCCGAATACGCTGGGACGGTCAACAGTCTGCATAACTCTTTCTTTTGCGACGAATGCATAGAAGAGAGCAAAGAGACCTGAAACAACTGCAGTGATAACACCGCCGAGAATGAACATCTTGTTATATCCTGACTGATATGCTTCGGGGTTTGCAGTCTGGAGAATCTGATTTGCGGGGCTGTTGATATAAATATCAATCAGAAGACCCATGAGAATTTCGGGAGCTTTTTCAACGAAGCCCGAAAGAAGGTTAGCCGAAGTGATGAGTCTTGTTCTGTCAATAATATTCGGGGTTATGGTTGATGTCATACCCTGACGAACGATTGCAATCAAGGATTCTGCGAGGTTCTTGAAAATCAAGAGACAAAGATAAACTGCAAATCTCGGGATGTTTGTTCCGATACCGTCGGTTCCCATAAACATGGGAAGAGCCCAATAAGCAACGGTCAGGAAAACACCGGGAATAGCATATACTACAAGCCAAGGCTTGAATTTACCCCATCTTGTTCGGGTTTTGTCAACGATTGTTGCAAGGAAAAGGTCGTTGATGATATCCCATACGCTGATAATACCGTTTGTGACCGACTGAAGAACAAGGTCAATTTTGAGAATGTTCATCTTGAAAACGTCGTCATACTTACCGATATTGAAGCTTTGGGCTATGTCATCGAGTATGTATGCAAAGGTTTCTTTGGAGCCGACATATCGCCTGTCCTTGGGGACTGCGCTCGGTGCCTTCTCTTCAACAACCTTAGCTGTTGATTCAGATGCCATATAATCTCTCCTTATCTTTATAAATTATCTTTAATATATTAACATACACTTAATATTTTTTCAATACTGCAATATTTTTTTATGAATATTACACAGTAAACACTATATGTTTTTGGTTATATAGCCGATACAAAAAAAGGAGCAGGTGTCAAAACCTGCTCCTTGAATTTAATAAAACGAATTATACTTTGAAATTAACAGCTTTGTCGCCTTTTTCATCCGAGCCGAATTCATAATCCTTGCCGGGAAGAATTGCATTGAGGATGATACCTACAAGAGCACCTACTGCGAGACCCGAAAGGCTGATTGTTACAGAGCCGATGGGAATCTGGATTGCGCCTGCATAGTTGATGCCGATTGAAAGAACAAGAATAAGAGCTGCGATGATAACGTTTCTTGTGTTTTCAAAGTTAACCTTATTTTCAACAATATTTCTTACGCCGACTGCAGAAATCATACCGTAAAGAACAAGCGATGCGCCGCCGATTGTTGCTGTGGGCATAAGGCTTACGAGAGCAGCAAACTTGGGTGAGAATGAAACAAGAACTGCAAGATAAGCTGCAATTCTGACAACCTTGGGGTCAAATACCTTTGAGAGCGAAAGAACGCCTGTGTTTTCGCCGTAGGTTGTGTTTGCAGGTGCACCGAAGAGAGAAGCAAGAATTGTTGCAAGACCGTCGCCGAGAAGAGTTCTGTGGAGACCGGGATCTGCGATATAATTCTTCTTGCAGGTGGAGCTGATAGCGGAAATATCGCCGATATGCTCAACCATTGTTGCAAGAGCGATGGGCATGATTGTGATAACGGCAGAAACAAGAAGATTCTTATCAAAATCGCTTGCAAACATACCGAAAACAGTATCTTTCATCTGGAAAGGAAGACCGATCCAGTCAGCAGCCTTGAAAGCTTCAAGCTTTGCAGGGTCAAGAGTTTCCATAGCGCCTGTTAAGTGAAGAATAACTGCAACAAGCGATGAACCGAGAACACCGAGCATGATGGGGATAATCTTGATCATACCCTTGCCCCAGATGTTGCAGATGATGACAATTGCGATTGCAACAACAGCAACAAGCCAGTTTGCCTGACAATTGCTTATAGCACTCGACGAAAGAGTGAGACCGATTGCGATGATGATGGGGCCTGTTACGATGGGCGGGAAGAATTTCATAACCTTCTTTGCGCCGAAAGCCTTAATAAGAGCGGAAAGAACAAGATAGAGAACGCCTGCACAAGCAACACCGAAGCATGCATAGGGAAGAAGGCTGTAGTCATTGATTACGTTGCCTGCTTCATCAGTTCCGATTGCTGTTATTGCGGCATATCCGCCGATAAATGCAAATGATGAACCAAGAAAAGCGGGAACCTTACCTTTGGTAAGATAATGGAAAAGAAGAGTGCCGAGACCTGCAAAAAGAAGAGTTGCGGAAACGCTGAGACCGGTAAGTGCGGGAACAAGAACCGTTGCGCCGAACATGGCGAACATGTGCTGTACGCCGAGGATACCCATTTGGGGATAACCGAGCTGTTTTGCATCGTAGATGCCTTCACCGACATCAAATTTTTTCTTTGACATTTTTTCAACCTCCATTTTTTCTTAATAAAACTCTAACACATCGAAAACAATTTGTAAAGCATTTTCCGACAAGGTTTTATTCAATTGTTTCATAAAGGACAAGTTCCGAGGAAAGCGATGACGGAATATAAACATCAACGCCCTTTGTCATAAGCTCATAACCGTTTGCGGTAAAGACTGCACCGCTGTTATCAAGGGTTATTTTGTATGTCAGACCTGCGTTTATTCCTTTAGGAACAATATTGAATTTATCCGATGACGTATCCGACATTGTGAAAACTGCAATTGCACCGCTACTGCCGTCGGACGATGATATTTCAAGATTTGAATAACCGTTTTCAAGCGTTTTTGCCGTTTCGGGAGTATGATGATATATCTTTGAATCGGGCAGGAATTTTCTTATAAAATTCTTGTAAACATCAACGCTGTGTTTCACAAAATCCATCTGAACGGGATTGATGCGTGCAGATGCAGGTGAAACAACATTGAGCGACATATGACCGAGCATGCAGTTTCTCATATGGAAATCAAGCGTGCCGAATTCATGACATCCCATGCCCGCAAAAAGACGGTCAACTCTTTCAGGAGGAAGCGCCATTGTCATGCCGTTTGTTACCGCAACGGAGCGAGGAGCTTTCTGCCAATCGGAAACCCATGAATGATTGAAATTTTTCATCATTCCGAGGTCTGTTCGTGCTCCGCCTCCTGCACAGTTTTCGAATATCACATCGGGGAATCTGCGCTTAAGCCTCTGATACATAGCATAAACCGCCTGAATATGACGGATATTGGTGCATTCGCCGTTTCTCATTGTAAAATAATCTCTGAAAGAAACATTATGGTCAACACGGAGCAAATCAAGTTTATATTCCGTTATGATTCGGGCAAGCTCATTTTCTGCCCATTCAGCCGCCTCGGGAATGCTGAAATCCATAAGATTATTGCTTTGGGTTCCGATTATCGTTTTGCTTCTCCATTCGGGATGCTTTTCATATATTTCCGTTCTTCTGCCAATGGTTTCGATATCAACCCACAAACCGAATTTCAGACCCTTTGAATGGCAATAATTTCTTACTTCTTCTATTCCGTCGGGATATCTGTCGGGGTTCGGAATATTGGTGCCGTTATATTCACCCCAACGGTTTTCTTCATTCGGCGGACATTCCCAGCCTGCATCAACAATGAAAATTTCCGCACCCATTTCGGCAAATTGGTCAATGAACGCTTTTGAGGTTTCAACGGACATATCATGTTCCGCACCCATGCCTGCGCCTACATAACAAGCCGAGGGGTCTGCGGCAGGTGAATTGAGAACGGATTTTCTGATATGGCTGTGCATTTCATTGACCGCTTCATCAAGACCGCCCGAAATTATTCCGACATGAACCTCGGGAGAAATGAAAGTTTCATGAGGATTTATAACAATCATCGGACTGTGAGAGGTTATTTCCGCTTTGAATGCGAGCGAGCTGAAATTTCTTTCGGCAAGCGCATTGAGGTCGGCAGTAAATCTGCATCCTCCGCTCCAGCCAATCTGATAAAAATACATCTTGCCCGTTATGTTGTTACGAATGAAACACAGAGGATGACCGAATCTGTCACGTCCGAAACGGTAATTGACCGAGTGGATTCCGGGAGTCAGGTCATGCCATGAAAACTCGCCTTCCCTGCCCCAGTTATCGTTATCGAAATAACCGACGGAATAAAGCTTGCTCACATCGTTCATCGCCGTAAACTGCGCTCTTTCCATGGTTTCGAGTCCGCCCGATACAAGCGAGAGACGGTTGAGATTCATAGGTTTATCCGAAAGATTTTCTATTTCAAGAAAACGGGTAAACATCTGTGTACCGTCAAGATTGGTATGAATATTTATTCTGACAGGCTTTATTTCACTTTCGAGAGTCAGAATTGCCTGAAGCGAATTTTCCGTTTCAAGCGCCTGAAAATCAACGAATTTCAAGCCATAGTCAATACATTGACCGTCAATTTCGATGTTGAATGCTGACGGCTCATGAAAATGCAGAGGGTTGAGTCTTGAAGGATAATTTGAAAGCACGTTGAGGGGATAACCCGAAGCGTTGCTTCCCGATGCAAGAAGAACTCCGTTTGCAAAGGTTTCTTCATAAACCGCAAGACCGCTTCTGTAACTGAAAACAGGTTTTTCTCCCTGCTGATAATATACATTGAAAAATTCGCTCATTATTCCAGCGCCCTTCATTTGTGATAATTCAATATTAATTTTTTTTGCAGATTTTGTCAATAAAAAATCCTCCCCCGAAGGAGAGGATTGAAATATTACCAATTATACATCTGCTCGGGATTCTTGAAGATATCCTCAAGTCTGTTGATGAAAGGAACAAGGTCGCCGAAGTCACATGCTCTGTGGTCAAAAACAAGGTCGATAGGCATTTCGTTGCCGACAACGATGATATCATTGCCGTTTTCATCCTGCTTTACAACGGGCTTCTTATTAACCGCACCGATGCATGCAACGAAAACCTGGGGAGGAATGATTGAAAGGAGGGCAACTCTGCCGGGGATTCCTCTTGTGACCGAACCGATGTTGGAAACGGTAACTGTACCCTGCTCGATATCATATTTTGTGAGTCTGTCCTTTTCGGGAATCTTGTTATATTCTTTCTTTGCCTTGCCTGAAAGAGTCTTGACTCTGTGCTTACCTGTCTTTGAACCGATAAGGCGCTGAAGAACGTTGATGATTCTGCCCTTCTTGAGCTTCTTGATTGTGTCATGCATTGAAACGGAGAACATAACCTCGTTAAGGTCTGTGTTGCCGATTCTTCTGCCGACGTCAGCTATGTATTCTGTAAGCTCAACAAGATTCTTGTTACCGATATCGTGAAGATTGATGGTCATCATTTCGCCGTTGGGAAGAATCCATGTCATTGAAACGTGAATTTCATCAAACTCTGTGATTTTACCTCTTACAAGCTTGCGGTTGAAATCGATATGTGCGTTAAGGCAGGGAGCAGCTTTGAAAGCTTCGGAAAGAGCCTTAAGCATAATTGTGTTAACAGTAATTTTTACAGGGAATTTACCCGATTCGTTAAGTTCCTTGACAACTTCTAAAAATCTTGAAACTTCGGGTTCATAGATATAAGAAATATGAGGAATGGTTTCCCAGCTTTCAGATGTCATGTTCGCAACGATTTTGCGCTGTATACCGAAATGGGTTTCTTTGGTAACTTTCATTTTCAGTCCTCCTTAGACTTTATACGAGGTAATATTATCATATTGTCATATTTTTATTTTTCCAAAACAGAATTAACATAAATTTAATAAATTATGTTTTCCTCTTCACAAATCGGGATTTATATGGTAAAATATTATGATTAAATTTTAAGGAATGGCAAAATGAAAAAACTGTTTGTTTATTTAAAGGGAAGCAAACTCCAATGCGTGCTTGCTCCCTTATTCAAAATGTTTGAGGCAATCCTTGAACTTTTCGTGCCTCTTGTTGTTGCATCCGTCATTGACAAGGGCATAGGCAACTCCGATGAAAACTATATCATAAAAATGTGTGCCGTGCTTATTCTGCTCGGCGCTGTGGGTCTTGCATTCTCAATTACTGCGCAGTATTTTTCCGCAAGGGCTTCAACTGCTTTTGCCAAAAGACTCAGGCACGCTCTTTTTGCACACATCGGCAGACTTTCCCACGAAAAGCTCGATAAGGTCGGCACATCAACTCTGATAACGCGCATGACAAGCGATATGGACAGCGTTCAGAGCGGTCTCAATCTCACTCTTCGACTGCTTCTGCGTTCGCCGTTTGTTGTTATCGGTGCAATGATCATGGCGTTTACGGTTGATGCAAAATCGGCTTTGACTTTTGTTGTTGTCATCCCTGCTCTTTCGGTTGTTGTTTTCAGCATAATGTTTTTCTGTATTCCTTTATATAAAAAAGTCCGTGTTGCTCTCGATAAAGTTCTTTGCACCGCAAGAGAAAGTCTGACAGGCGCAAGGGTTATCAGAGCATTCTGCAAAGAGGATGAACAGGTTGAAGAATTCAAAGAAAGAAACGATGCTCTCACACTCATTCAGGAATATACAGGCAGAATTTCCGCTCTCATGAATCCCCTCACCTGCGTCATCATCAACATCGGTATCGCTGTTCTTATTTATGTTGGCGCAATCCGTGTTGAAACGGGAATAATCACTCAGGGTGCGGTTGTTGCACTCTACAATTATATGTCGCAGATTCTCGTTGAGCTTGTTAAATTCGCAAGCCTTATTATCAGCATCACAAAATCCGTTGCATGCGCAGGCAGAATAAGTTCCGTTCTTGAACTTGAAACCGAAGACGGTCACAAAGGCAATTCTCATGTTGAAGAAAAAACCGAAAATATCGTTGAATTCAAAGATGTTTCCTTTACCTATGCAGGCGCAGGCGAAAACTCACTTGAAAACATCTCGTTCTCCGCTAAGAAAGGCGAAACCGTCGGCATAATCGGTTCAACAGGCTCGGGCAAAACAACGCTTATCAATCTCATTCCTGCTTTTTACAGAGCGACCTCGGGTCAGGTAATTATCGGCGGTTCGGATGTGAACGATATTCCGCTTGAAGAACTCCGAGAAAAAATCGCAGTTGTTCCTCAGAAATCCGTTCTTTTCAAAGGAACGGTCAGAAGCAATATGCTTTGGGGCAATCCCGATGCAACCGATGAAGAAATTTATCATGCATTGAAACTTGCTCAGGCAGAAGATTTCATCAGAGAAAAACAGGGTCTTGATACCGTTGTTGAACAGGGCGGAAGAAACTTCTCGGGCGGTCAGCGTCAGAGACTTTCCGTTGCACGTGCGCTTATGAAAAAAGCAGATATTCTTATCCTCGACGACAGTTCAAGCGCACTCGACTATGCAACAGACGCCTCAATGCGCCGTGCGATAGCCGAAAATCAGGACGATAGGGCGGTTTTCATTGTTTCTCAAAGAACATCATCGATTATGAATGCTGATAAAATAATCGTTCTCGATGACGGAACAGCATCCGTCGGAACGCACAAGGAACTCCTTGAAAATAACGCTGTTTACAGAGAAATCCATCTCTCGCAGTTTGACGAGGAGGAAAGCGCATGAAAAAGAAAATGAACAAAGGCACGGTCAAAAAGGTGCTTTTCTATGTAGGCAGATATAAAATACATCTTTTCATTTCAATCATTCTTGCGGCGGCAAGCGTTGCTTCGAGCCTCTATATTCCCGTGCTTGCAGGCAAAGCAATCGATGAAATCGTTGCACCGGGCAAGGTGAATTTCGATGCACTTCTCCCAATCCTTTATCAAATCGGTATTCTTGCTCTTGCAACAGGTCTTGCACAATGGATAATGAACACTCTCAATAACCGCATAACATTCAAGGTCGTCAGAGATATCCGCAATGCCGCTATGGAGAAAATCCAGGTTCTTCCGTTAAGCTATATCGACTCAAAACCGACGGGCGATACCGTAAGCCGCATCATTTCCGACGCCGACCAGTTTGCAGACGGTCTGCTCATGGGCTTTACACAGCTTTTCACGGGCATAATAACAATTCTCGGCACGCTCGGTTTCATGCTGTCGATAAACTATAAGATAGCGTTGGTTGTTGTTATCCTTACTCCTCTTTCGCTTTTTGTTGCAAGATTCATCGCAAAAAGAACCTTCTCGATGTTCCAATTGCAGTCAAAAACAAGAGGTGAACAAACTGCGTTTATCGAAGAAAATGTAGGCAACGGAAAACTTGTCACCGCATTTTCAAGAGAAGAAAAAGCTCTTGAGGAATTCGACGAAATCAACGAAAGATATGAAAAATATTCCCGCAAAGCAATATTCTTTTCATCGCTCACAAATCCGTCAACCCGTTTCGTAAACAGCGTTGTTTATGCGGCGGTAGGTCTTACAGGTGCGTTGGCGGCGGTCAACGGTGCAATAACAGTCGGCGGTCTTTCATGCTTTCTTAGTTACGCAAATCAATACACAAAACCTTTCAACGAAATATCGGGCGTTATTGCGGAACTTCAGAATGCCCTCGCCTGCGCAGAAAGACTTTTTGAACTCGTTGAACAGAAACCACAGTCTCCCGACGCTGAAAATGCACATACTTTCACCGATGTTGAGGGTAATGTTAAACTTGAAAATATTGCATTTTCATATTCAAAAGATAAAGAACTCATCAAAAATCTCAACCTTGATGTTGAAAGCGGCAACAGAGTTGCGATTGTCGGTCCGACGGGATGCGGAAAAACAACTCTCATCAATCTTCTCATGAGATTTTACGATGTTGACGAAGGAAAAATCAGCGTTGACGGAGTTGAAATCAATTCCGCAACAAGAGAAAGCCTTCGCAAAAGCTACGGTATGGTTTTGCAGGATACATGGCTGAAAGAAGGAACTGTCCGTGAAAACATTGCAATGGGCAAACCCAATGCAACAGATGAAGAAATCATCGCCGCCGCAAAGGCATCCCATGCGCACAGCTTCATAAAACGACTTCCAAACGGCTATGACACGGTTATTTCCGACGAAGCATCGGGACTTTCTCAGGGTCAGAAACAGCTTCTCTGCATTGCAAGAGTCATGCTCTGCCTGCCGCCCATGCTGATTCTAGACGAAGCAACATCTTCAATCGACACAAGAACGGAAATCCGCATTCAGAAAGCGTTTTCAACCATGATGGAAGGAAGAACAAGCTTCATTGTTGCTCACAGACTTTCAACCATCAAAAATGCAGATGTTATTCTCGTTATGAAAAACGGAAACATTGTTGAACAGGGCAGTCATGAAGAGCTGATTGAAAAACAAGGCTTCTATTATGAACTTTATAACAGCCGTACAAATGCGACGGTATAATTTTGGGGAGTGAGCAATCACTCCCTTTTCTTTATTGAAAAACATTGACAAAAACACTTTAATATGATAATGTAATAGCACAATAATAAAATAAAGGAGTAAATATCATGAAAAAGATTCTCGCATTGATTCTCGCAGGACTTATGCTCTTCTCATTTGCTGCTTGCGGCGGCAATACAGAACCAAAAAAAGAAACCATTGTTGTTGGTTACACAATCTATGAACCCATGAACTATCTCGACGAAAACGGCAAGCTTGTCGGTTTCGACACAGAACTTGCAGAAGCAGTTTTCGGCAATCTCGGTTATGAAGTTATCTTCCAGGAAATCGAATGGAGCAGCAAATACACAGACCTCGATTCAAACACAATCGACTGCGTATGGAACGGTTTCACAGCTAACACAGCTGACGATGACGGCGTTCTCCGTTCAGAAAAGGTTGACTTCTCATATAACTACATGGAAAACCGTCAGGTAGTTGTTGTTAAGGCTGACGCAGGCATCGCAACTGCAGCTGACCTCAACGGCAAGTTCGGCGTTGCAGAAAGCGGTTCCGCAGGCGAAGCTTATGCAAAGGGCTTTGAAGGAACATCATTCAAGGGCTTCATCAAGCAGACAGAATGCCTCACAGAAATCAGCGCAGGTACAGCAGATTTCGCAGTTGTTGACGCACAGCTTGCAAAAAGCTATGTAGGCAACGGCGACTATGCAAACCTTGCAATCGTTGAAGAACTTTCAAGCGATGTTGAATACTATGCAATCGGCTTCAAGAAAGGCAGCGAACTTACAGCTAACGTTAACGCACAGCTCGAAGCTCTTGCAGCAGACGGCACAATCGCTGCTCTTGCAGAAAAATACGGTGTTTCAAACACAGCTATCACAGATTTCTCCGACCAGAAATAATTTTAAAGATATAATTGGAGTTTTAAGATGTCCTTTTTAGAAGTCACGGCTTTTTTGTTCGACGGCTTTAAAATATCTTTGCTTATCTTTGCGGTGACGCTGCTTTGCGGCGCACCGCTTGGTTTGCCTATAGCCTTTTGTTCAATGAGTCGATTCAAAATAGTCAAAACAATTTCAAAGGTGGTTGTCTGGATTGTCAGAGGTATTCCTCTTATGCTTCAGATATTCATCATCTACTATGTTCCCGGTCTGCTGTTCGGATATCAGCTTTTCGGGCAGATTGACCGATATATGTTTATCGAATACGGTATTGCCGATGCAGGAAGAATAACTGCTGTTCTCATTGCGTTTGCAATCAACTACGCCTGCTATTTCTCCGAAATTTACAGAGGCGGTATCGAAAGCATTTCCAAAGGTCAGTATGAAGCCGGCTATGTTCTCGGTCTCACAAAATCACAGATATTCAGAAAAATCATTCTCAAGCAGGTTATCCAGCGTATCGTTCCCCCTATGTCAAACGAAATTATAACCCTCATCAAGGATACCGCTCTTGCAAACTGCATCATGGTTTGCGAAATTATCAAGAATGCAAAAGAGCTTGCCGCAACAAAAGCTTTGATATGGCCTTTGTTCTTTACGGGCGTTTTCTATCTTGTGTTTGTCGGTATTCTTACGGTTGTTCTCAACAAGGCGGAAAAGAAACTGAGCTATTTCAGGAGTTAAATTATGTCGATATTAGAAGTAAGTAACATAAAAAAGAGCTTCGGCAAAACCGAGGTTCTTAAGGATATAAGCTTTACACTCGAAAAGGGTGATGTTCTTTCTATCATCGGATCATCGGGCAGCGGCAAAACAACATTGCTCAGATGCCTCAACTTCCTCGAAACAGCCGACTGCGGAAAGATTAAAGTTGATGATGATATCCTGTTTGACAGCAGCGATAAAACACGCATGACCGATGAAAAGATAAGAGAAAACAGATTGAATTTCGGTCTTGTTTTCCAGAATTTCAATCTTTTCCCCCAATATACCGTTCTTGAAAATCTTACCCTCGCCCCCACTCTTCTTAAAAAGGGCGACGAGGCTTCGATAAAAAAGAATGCGCTTGAATTAATCAAGAAAGTCGGTCTTGAAGAAAAGGTTGATTTCTATCCCTGCCAGCTTTCGGGCGGTCAGCAGCAGAGAGTTGCGATTGCACGTGCCCTTGCACTCAATCCGAAAATCCTCTTTTTTGACGAACCAACTTCGGCGCTCGACCCCGAGCTGACGATGGAAGTTCTCAACGTTATCAAGGGTCTCAAGGATTCAGGTTGCACGATGGTTATCGTTACCCATGAAATGGCATTCGCAAGAGATGTTTCGGATAAGGTAATCTTCATGGACGGCGGCGTTATCGTTGAACAAGGAAGACCCGAGGATGTTATCAACAATCCTCAGAACGAAAGAACAAAGCATTTCCTCAACCGTTTTAAAGAAAACAGTTAAAAAACACCACCGATTTGCAGTTGCATTTCGGTGGTTCTTGTATTATAATGGCAATATAAAATTTTAAATTGAGGAATAATTATGAAATTTTTGATTGCATCCGATATTCACGGCTCGGAGTTTTACTGCAAAAAGCTCCTTGAAGCTTATAAAAACGAAAAAGCGGACAGACTCCTGCTTCTCGGCGATATTCTCTATCACGGACCGAGAAACGATTTGCCCGAGGGATATGCACCGAAGGCGGTTATCGCTCTTCTCAACGATATAAAGAACGAAATTCTCTGTGTTAGAGGCAACTGCGACACCGAGGTTGACCAGATGGTTCTCGATTTTCCGATTCTCGGCGAATATGCCGTTATTCCCGTAGGAGATAACCTTCTCTATGCAACCCACGGTCACAATTTCAACGAGGGTCATCTTCCCCCGCTTATGAAAGGCGATATCCTTTTGCACGGTCATACTCATGTTCCCAAATGCACGGAGCATGAAGACTATATTTACATGAATCCCGGTTCGGTTTCAATTCCGAAGGAAAACAGCCACCACGGTTATATGACACTCTGCGACGGCGAATTCCTCTGGAAAGATTTTGACGGAAATATTATTATGGAATATAAAGCATAAGGAGGATAAAAATGGAACTTGCACCGACAAGAGAACTCAATGGAAAATTAAAAACGCTCATGGTCATCGCTTTCGCAATCATGACAGGCTTCATGTGGAGAGTCAGAGGTTCACACGGATGGGGCTCAATGTGGGGAATGTTTGCGGTTGGCGTTGCGATGGTTCTTTTCATCTTCGCATTCTTCGGAAACCGCAAAAAGATGAGCTACGAAGCCATTCCTGTTGCCGTTATACTCATGGGTATCACAAACGGCGGATGGGGCACTCTTAACAGTCAGATGGGCGGTTATCTCGGAAGCACCGTTCCTTTCACGGGCGAAGAACTCACCGCAACGGTTGAAATCAGTCCATGGTACGGCTTATGGGTCATGCTTCTGCTCGGTTTCGGCTGGATGCCTCTTTTCTCAATCTTTTTAGGTTCACTTTTCTCAAAGAGAGAATACAAAATCACAAACTACATAACAATAATCGCTGTTTTCTATGCGCTTGTTACCGTGTTTATGTTCACCCTTTCTCATTTCATCGTTCCCTATATCACCCCGACTGCGGTTGATATGTTCAAGGAAGGTCTTGCAGACAAGGGCATTGAAATGAGCCCCATGATGGCATTCATCAAGAATATGGGTTCGGAATCATGGTTCAAGAAAATCCCCTTTGGCAGAAACTACTATGCAAGCGTCAGAGTTCTTTCCTATTCCGCTGCAGCTCTTTTGAGCTCACTCACGGTCCTCATCGCATTCCGTGACAAAATCACCGCTTTCCTTTCAACAGCAATCAACGTTGTTATGGCTCTTTCCATAACACTTGCCGATGTTTTCCTCATCATCGATTCAGACAGAGGTTTCCTTGCAAAGGTTACACCTCCCGCATTCCTTGCACAGGGTTCATGGTCACTCTGGGAATACTTCACAGGCTTCCTCATGGGTCTCGGCGTTATGCTTATTCTCGTTTGTCTGCCGAAGAAAATCACTCAGGGCGAAGGCAAATTCGAATATGAGCCTCCGTTCAGAAACCAGTTTATTCACGGCGCATACAGCGCTGTGCTCACCCTTTTCTTCACATTTGTTTTAACAATCGTAAGACCTCTCGGAATGAGAATTGCCGATATGTTCATAGAAAGAGGAATGCTTGAAGACAACGAAATCTATGAGATAATTCTCATGATTGTTCTCGGCGTAATCGGTTTCATTTTCTGCGCAATTACCGTTAACAAAAACATTACGAAGAAAGCGCTCCCCGTTCCCGTTCCCAAGAGAACTGAAGATTTCTGCATGACAATGTTACCGAGATACATATTCGTAACAGCACTCATCTATTTCTTCACATATGACGCAAGCTTCATTGAGATTATAAAAAATCCTGCGTCAGTTTTAAACGTGACACAGGATGCAGGAATAGTTCTTGTTGTTCTCATGGTTGCAAGCGTACTGCTTTACAACGCATTTTATTCATCGGCTGTTGAAATGGTCAAAAAAGATAAAGTCAGCAGCAAAAAATAATATCAGCTATCTCATCGGCGCAGCCTGCAATAAAGGTTGCGCCTGATTTTTTTAATTCTTCTTCGCTTCCGTAACCGAAAGTCACTCCAACACTTTCAACTCCGGCACCGTTTGCGCCGTCAATATCAAAATATCTGTCACCGACCATCAGGATTTTATCCTTGCTTATATTCAGCGCTTCGGCAGAATTGTTGATAAGCGAAGTTTTGCTCTGAGGGGTATCATCGGCAGAGGGTGCGGAAATGAAATCGATAAGCTCGGCAATCTTTAAAAAATCAACGATTCTTATCAGAAAATTCTGCGGTTTTGAGCTTGCAATACCGATTTTAATTCCGTTTTCACGGAGCTTTTTTATAAGCGGAATTATTCCGTCATAAACATCAAGATCATATATTCCGCTTTCCGAATATTTTTCTCTGTATTTTTTAACGGCAAAATCACTTTCTTCCTCGTTGAGGTTAAGCTCCCGCTTGAACGAATCATAAACGGGCGGACCGATAAATCTTCGAAGGGTTTTACTGTCAAGAGGTTCGTGTCCGAGGCATTCAACAGCATACTGAATTGAAGAAAAAAGGCCTCTGCCCGTATCAGCAATTGTGCCGTCAAAATCAAAAAGAACGGCATCATATTTTGATTTCATATTATCTCTCCTTTTTCTGCTTATATTTTATCATAATTTTATTTTTCTATCAATATTTTCATTTACATTATGTACATTATATGTTATAATATCTTTTAATTTTAAGTATAAATCCTTTGAAAGGAAAGAAATATATGGATTATCAGTTTGCGAAGGGCGTTGCATCTCTCAAGCCCTCAATCATCAGAGAAATTCTTAAAAGCTCGGGAAACACCATTCCCCTTGCGGCAGGCAATCCCGCACCCGATGCATTCCCTGTTGACGACATAAAAGAAATCGTCGGCAAGGTGCTTGAAGAAGATCCCATTCTTGCTTTGCAGTACGGCATCAGTGAAGGTTATGCACCTCTCGTTGCAAAACTTACCGAGCTTGCCAAAGAACGCTACGGGGTAGGTTCTGATAACGATGCTCTCATCGTTGTCAGCGGTGCACAGCAGGTAATGAGCCTCACAAGCCAGTGCTTTGTTAACTACGGCGATTGCATTCTCTGCGAAGAACCTTCGTTCATCGGCGCACTCAACTGTTTCAGAAGCTTCGGCGCAAAGCTTTCAGGCGTTCCCGTTGACAGCGACGGCATCAACATTGAAGCTCTTGAAAAGAAACTTCAGACAGAAGAAAACGTTAAGTTTATTTATACAATTCCCAACTTCCAGAATCCTGCAGGCATAACAATGTCACTCGAAAAGAGAAAGGCTGTTTATGAACTTGCTAAGAAATACGGCGTTATGATTCTCGAAGATAACCCCTACGGCGACCTTCGTGTTTCCGGCGAAAACGTTCCTGCAATAAAGAGCTTCGATACAGACGGAATTGTTATCTATTCGGGTTCATTCTCAAAGATTGTTGCTCCCGGTATCAGAGTAGGTTATGTTCTTGCTCCTAAAGAGGTTATCGCAAAGCTCACCGTTGCAAAACAGACTCAGGATGTTCACACTCCCCTGCTTTCACAGCTCGTTGTATATAAGTGGCTTACAGAATATGATTTTGAAGCTCATATCAGCAAAATCGTGGAAATCTACAAACGAAAGCTCAATCTTCTCTGCGACTGCATTGACAAAGAACTTTCCGATTTCCTTACATACCTCAGACCCGAAGGCGGTCTTTTCGTCTGGGCAAAGCTCAATGACGGAATTGATATGCTTGACTTTGTTAAAAAAGCAAGTGCTGCAGGTGCTTCGGTTGTTCCCGGTAACGCAATGATGGTTGACGGCGACGCACCCTGTCAGTATATAAGAATGAATTTCTCAACTCCCTCCGATGAAGATATCGTCAAAGGCGTTAAGATTCTCGGAGAAGTTGCACGTTCACTTTAAAAGAGGTGTTATTTATGGAAAATACAACTCCCGAAAAAAAGCCTATAGTTTTAAGCATGATACAGCCGACATCGATTCCCACCCTCGGAAACTATCTCGGTGCGCTCAAAAACTGGAAGGCAATGAGCGATGACTACAACTGCCTTTATGCCGTTGCAGACCTTCACGCTCTGACAATTCATCCCGACCCTGCAAAACTTCGTCAGCAGATTATGGAAATGTATGCTATTCTTCTTTCAGTCGGTCTTGATCCCGAAAAGAGCATTGTTTTCATTCAGAGTCAGGTTGCGGCTCATGCAGAGCTTGCATGGATTCTCGACTGCTATACTCAGTTCGGCGAAGCTTCAAGAATGACTCAGTTCAAAGAAAAATCGCAGAAGCACGCAGATAACGTCAACGTTGGTCTTTTTGCATATCCCGTGCTTATGGCTGCAGATATTCTTCTTTATCAGGCAAACTATGTTCCCATCGGCGCAGACCAGAAACAGCATCTTGAACTTGCAAGAGACGTTGCAACAAGATTCAATTCATTAAGAGGTAACACCTTCACCCTCCCCGAACCCTTCATCGGCAAGGTCGGTGCAAGAGTTATGAGCCTTCAGGATCCCACACAGAAGATGTCAAAGAGCGACCCCAATCCCAAAGCATCCGTTTCGCTTCTTGACGAACCTTCGGTTATCCTCAAGAAATTCAAATCTGCGGTTACAGACAGCGAAGCTTGTGTAAGATATGCCGACGGTAAAGACGGCATAAATAACCTCATGGCCATTTATTCATGCTGCACAGGTATGGATTTTGATGCTATCGAAAGAGAATTCGAAGGCAAGGGCTACGGCGATTTCAAGGTTAGGGTTGCGGAAGCTGTTATCGAAGAGCTTCGTCCCGTTCAGGAAGAATACAAGCGTCTTATTGCGGATAAGCAGTATCTTCTTGACACAGCCAATGCAGGAGCTGAAAAAGCTGCACGCCTTGCAAACAGAACTCTTACCAAAGCAAAGAAAAAAGTCGGACTTTTGCTCGGTTAACAGCCGAATAAAGCGAGATTTTTGTTGAATACGACGAAAATGCATAAATATTCAAAATTTGCTTGATTTTTTGAATATTCGATGTATAATTAGTGCATAAACAAACTTAAAGAACGGAGAAATTATCATGAAAGAAATCAAAAAAGTAGTTCTCGCCTATTCAGGCGGCCTCGATACATCAATCATTATCCCCTGGCTCAAGGAAAACTATAACAACTGCGAAGTTATCGCTGTTTCCGGTGACGTTGGTCAGGGCACAGAACTTGAAGGTCTTGAAGAAAAGGCTATCAAGACAGGCGCATCAAAGCTTTACATCGAAAATCTTCAGGACGAATTTGTAAGCGATTACATTTTCCCCACTCTTAAGGCAGGCGCAGTTTATGAGAAGGAATATCTTCTCGGCACATCCTTTGCTCGTCCCATCATCGCAAAGAGAATCGTTGAAATCGCAAAGGCTGAAGGCGCAGACGCTATCTGCCACGGCTGCACAGGTAAGGGTAACGACCAGGTAAGATTCGAGCTTACAATCAAGGCTTTCGCTCCCGAAATGGAAATCATTGCTCCCTGGAGAATCTGGGATATCAAGTCAAGAGAAGAAGAAATCGAATACGCAGAGGCACACAACATTCCTCTTAAGATTAACCGCGAAACAAACTACTCAAAGGATAAGAACCTCTGGCACCTTTCACATGAAGGTCTTGACCTTGAAGATCCCGCAAACGAACCTCAGTACAACAAACCCGGTTTCCTCGAAATGGGCGTTTCACCCGAAATGGCTCCCGATGAACCCACATACATCACAATTCACTTCGAAAAGGGCGTTCCCACAGCTGTTAACGGCAAGGAAATGGGCGGCGTAGAACTCATCACCTACCTCAACGAAGTTGGCGGCAAGAACGGCATCGGTCTCAACGACATCGTTGAAAACCGTCTTGTTGGTATGAAGTCAAGAGGCGTTTACGAAAATCCCGCAGGTTCAATCCTCTTCAAGGCACACGATATTCTTGAAACTCTTTGCCTCGACAGAGACACAATGCACTACAAAGAAATCGTTGCTCATAAGTATGCAGAACTTGTTTACTTCGGTCAGTGGTTCACACCTCTTCGTGAATCCCTTGCTGCTTTCGTTGATAAGACTCAGGAAACTGTTACAGGCGACGTTAAGCTCAAGCTCTACAAGGGCAACATCATCAACGCAGGCGTAACATCACCCTACACACTTTACAGCGAAGACTTCGCAACATTCGATGCTGATGAAGTTTACGACCAGAAGGATTCAGCAGGCTTCATCAACCTCTTCGGTCTTCCCATCAAGGTTAAGGCTATCCTCGAAGCAGAAAGAGAAGCAAATAAATAAAAATTTAACAAGAGCCGCCAAAAACTGACGGCTCTTTTTCCTATAGGAGGAACAGATATGAAACTTTGGGCAGGTCGCTTTTCAAAAGAAGCGGATAAAAAAACCAACGATTTCAATTCATCAATAGCAACAGACTCAAGAATGTATGCTCAGGATATCGAAGGCAGCATCGCTCATGTTACAATGCTTGCATCAAAAGGCATTGTTTCAAATGAAGATGCCGCAGTTATCGTTGCCGAGCTCATTCAGATCAAGGCTGATATTGCAGACGGAAAGCTTCTCATTGACCCCAATGCAGAAGATATCCACACTTTTATCGAGCAGACATTGACCGAAAGAGTCGGCGCTCCCGGCAAACGTCTTCACACAGGCAGAAGCAGAAACGATCAGGTTGCACTCGATGTAAGACTCTATCTTCGTGACGAATGTGACGAAACATTGAAGCTCATCGGCGAGCTTATCGATGCACTCACCGCAAAGGGAGAAGAATACGGCAACGCTATCATGCCCGGTTATACTCATCTTCAGAGGGCGCAGCCCATAACTTTCAAGGCTCATCTCCTTGCATATATTGAAATGCTTAAGCGTGACCTCGGAAGAATTGAAGATGCAAGAAAGAGAATGAATTCATCTCCTCTCGGAAGCGGCGCTCTTGCAGGCACAACCTATCCCATCGACCGCTCAATGACAGCTTCTCTTCTCGGTTTTGATTCTTATACCGCAAGCACTCTTGACGGCGTTGCAGACAGAGATTTCTGCATCGAACTTGCAAGCGCACTTTCAATCTGCATGGTGCATCTTTCAAGACTCTGCGAAGAAATCATTCTCTGGTGTTCATGGGAATTCAAATTTGTTGAGCTTGACGATGCATTTTCAACAGGTTCAAGCATCATGCCCCAGAAGAAGAACCCCGATATTGCAGAACTTGTAAGAGGTAAGAGCGGCAGGGTTTTCGGCGACCTCATGACTCTTCTCACAGTTATGAAAGGTCTTCCTCTTGCATATAACAAGGATATGCAGGAAGATAAGGACGCAATATTTGATGCATTCGATACTGTTAAAATCTGCCTTGTGACCCTCGTACCCATGATTGCAACAATGAAGGCAATTCCCGAAAACATGAGAAAAGCTGCTGCAGGCGGATTTATCAACGCAACCGACTGCGCCGACTATCTTGTTTCAAAGGGTCTCCCCTTCCGCGATGCATATAAGGCAACAGGCGAACTTGTTGCGCTTTGCATAAGAGAAAACAAAACTCTTGAAACACTTTCTCTTGACGAATATAAAAACATTTGCGACTTGTTTGATGATGGCGTTTATGAAGCTATCAATCTTGAAAACTGCGTAAGACGCAGAGGAATGTAAAATAATAAAACTGCCTGCATTTCGATGCAAGCAGTTTTTTTGTTATTTCAAAACTTTTTCGAGAGTCTTGCCGAGTATTTTTTCTTTGCACTCCTCGGATATATCAAGACTTCTGATTCTTTCAATATCGGATTTTATATGTTCGGGTTTTGAGTACGGGAAATCAAGACCGAATATGCTTCTGTCTTCTCCTGTCTGTGCAATAACAATTTCAAGCTCTTCATCAGTCAGCGCCCATTCGTCGCCCTTTCCTTTTCGGTTGCCTACGCTTGTCCATCCGGCATAAACATGGTCAATTCCGCCTCTTGAGTTATTGCACATAACAGCAAGCGCATCCTTGAAGAAATGATATCCTCCGATATGCTCCATGCTGAATTTAAGGCGAGGGAAATTCCACGCAACCTCATCGAAAAGCAAAACATGGTTTTCACGCAGTCTGTGCCAATGCATTCCTGAATGGAACGAAAGGAAAAGACCGAGCTCCTGCGCTCTTTCATAAACCTTGAATGCATCTTCGCCGTCAATAAGAAACTCCTGATAGGGAGGATGGAGCTTTATCCCCTTGAAACCGAGATCTGCAATTCTGTCAACCTCATCACGGAGATTCTGTGTAAAATCAACCGTACCGAAGCCGACAAGCCTGTCGTTACCTTTTATCTGTTTTGCGAGCCAATCGTTGGGACTGCCTTCAAAACCGCCTTCATGAAATCTGTCCGAAAACGGTGCGAAAGCAACAGCTTTGTCTATTTCGCATTCATCAAGAAACTCCATAAGTTTTTCAACGCAACCTTCGGGTCTTAATTCTTTCGGAAAAATATGCGCATGGTTTGCAAAAATCATTTTTATCACTTCCTTGATTTTATCATAAATTATTCTGATATTTTTGTCAATAATATAGTCGGGAGATGATAATATGAACGATAACAAAGACACTTTATTGCTTCTTCGCGAATGCAGCGCAGGAATCAGAATGGCGGTTGCATCAATCGACGACGTTCTTCCCTATCTCGAAGAAAGCGAACTGACACAGGTTCTCAAAGAAAGCAAAACAGAGCATAAAGACCTTGAAAAAGATATCGACGACACTCTTCACAAGCTCAACTGCGAAGGGAAAGAACCGAATCTTATGGCAAAAGGCATGTCAAAAATCAAGGCAAATGCTGAAATGGCGTTCAAACCGACCGCCGCACAGGCGGCAAGCCTCATAACCGACGGATGCGGAATGGGCATTAAGTCCATCAACAAATATCTTAACCAATATCCTGCCGCATCAAACGAGGTTAAACATCTGGCAACAAGAATCAGTGAACTTGAAGAAAATCTCGAAAACAAAATGAGACCGTTCCTTTAATCACGGCAGACCGTAAAATCGGTCTGCTTTTTCATTGACATTATATTAATAAATTGTTATAATATTTAACGAAATTATTACAGAAAAGGAAGCGACAACCATGAAAAAGCTCGTATCAATTCTCCTTGCCGCTGTTCTCGCATTCGGCGTTCTTATGCCCGCTTATGCAGAAACAGATGCAAGCGCAAAGCTTCAGTTTGACAAAGACGGTAACTTCCGCATCATGCAGATTGCCGACATTCAGGACGGAACCGTTCTCACTCCCGCAACCAAAAAATTCCTCAAAGAAGTTGTTATCGATGCACAGCCCGACGTTATCGTTCTTTCAGGCGACAACATTTCCGCAGGCGCTTCATCAGTAGGCGTTCATGCTATCGACCTTCAGCTTGTAAAAAAGGGAATTGACAACTATATGTCTGTTTTTGAAGAAATCGGCATTCCCGTTGCAGTTGTTTTCGGCAACCACGATGCAGAGGAGATTGTGACCAAGGAAGAACAGATGGAATTCTACACAGCATATGACTGCTGCATTGCTGTTGACGAAGGCGAAGCTCTTTACGGCTGCGGTACATATAATGTTCCCATCTATTCATCGGCAGACGCTTCAAAAGTTGCATACAATCTCTGGATGATCGACTCCAATATGTATGACGAAGACGGCTATGACCATGTTCATAAGGACCAGCTTGACTGGTATGTTAAAACTTCAAACGAACTCAAGGAACAGAACGGCGGAAAACTTGTTCCCTCAATGATGTTCCAGCATATCATCGTTAACGAAATCTATAATGTTATCTCTGAAGTTCCCGCATCAGAAAAAGATAAGTATGAATATGTTGAGAGCGACGGCAAATACAACGCAATCAATCCCGAAAACCTCAAAGCAGGCGAAATCAACGAAATGCCCTGTCCTCCCAGCGTAAACGGCGGTCAGTTTGAAACTGTTAAGAATCAGGGCGACGTTGTTGCTATGTTCTTCGGTCATGACCATAAGAATTCATTCGTTGTTGATTATCAGGGCGTTGACCTTGTTAACACTCCCGGCGCAGGCTTCGGTTCATACGGTGACCACGGCAGAGGCGTCAGAATCATCGACATCAAAGAAAACACAACAGAATATGAAACCTCTGTTATCAAATATCTTGATTTCTATGCAGACAACAACTATATGCTTGCACAGTTTGAGCTTTACGGCAACGAGTTCAGCGCAGGCGAAAAATTCCTTGCATTCTTCAAGTCAATTATTTTCGGTATAACAGTTCTTTTCTAAAGGAATCAAGGCACAGCCTCTCAAAGCTGTGCCTTTGACAATTAATAAAGGTGTGAAATAAGAATGAAAAAATTTTTGAAAGTTATTTCCGTTATTCTTGCAGTTATAGCTGTTATTTCAGCGGTAACAGCGGTTGCAAACACGGTTATCGTTAATTCAAATGTTAAAAGAGCAAAATCATTCACCCCTGCCGAGGTCAATGAATTAACATTTGAAAATCCTGATGACGGCGTGTGGAATATTATTTCCGACAACGGTCTTAAGGTGCTCCAGCTTACCGATATCCATATCGGCGGCGGTTGGATGTCAATGAAAAAAGACCGAATGGCTCTCAATGCGGTTGCAGCTATTATAACCGCTGAAAAGCCTGATTTTGTTATCGTTTCGGGCGATATCGCCTATCCCGTACCGTTCCAGGCAGGAACATTCAACAACAAATCGGGTGCGAAGATTTTTGCAGAGCTTATGGAAACTCTCGGAGTTTATTGGACTGCTACGTACGGAAATCACGACACCGAAGCTTACAGCTATTTTGACCGTGAGGATATAACAGATTTCTATGAGCAGTATCCTCATTGCCTTATGCGTGAAGGCGCAAAAGATGTTGACGGCTACGGCAATCAGGTGTTCAACATTGTTAATTCAAGCGGCGTTATCACCCGTTCTCTTTATACCATTGACTCTCATTCATATGTTGACGGCGACTATCTCGGAATCTTCTGGAAATATGACAACATTCATGATAATCAGATTGAGTGGTATAAAAACACCGTTGAATCAAACCGAAACCATAACATGATGAAGCTTTACAGTTCAAGTCTCGCAACCCCTGTCTATGATAATATCAACACTCTCAATCCGTCTTCTTCAGTTTTTCTTCATATCCCCCTTACAGAATACAAGGATGCTTGGTATGAATATGCCGATAACGGCTATACTGACACAGAAAACGTGAAACTCAACTACGGTACTGCAGGTGAATCGGGTCAGATTGTTTTCCCCGGTATTTACGAAGATAATTTCTTTGAAACCATGCAGGAGCTTGGAAGCACGGACTCCGTTTTCTGCGGACATGACCATCTTAACAACTTCTCATTGAACTATAAAGGAATCGACCTCAACTATTCTTACAGCATTGACTATCTCGCATATTCGAAGATTTCAACGCTCGGTTCACAGAGAGGATGCACCGTTATCAACATTGATGAAAACGGTGAAATCAATTACGGTTTGGAAAATTACTATCAGGATAAATATCCCTCGCAGTATCCCAAAGAAGAAGTAACTATGCAGGAGCTCGAACAATGAAAAAAGGACTGATTCTCGAAGGCGGTGCCATGCGCGGCTTATTTACGGCAGGCGTCATGGATGTCTTTATGGAAAACGGAATAGAATTTGATGCCACAATAGGCGTTTCCGCAGGTGCGGCATTCGGATGCAATTATAAATCAAGGCAAATCGGCAGAGTTATAAGATATAACAAACGCTTTGCGAAAGATCCCAGATTCTGCAGTTTGCGTTCGCTTATCAGAACAGGCAACCTTTTCGGCGCCGAATTCTGCTATCACACCGTTCCCGATACGCTTGATTTGTTTGACACTCAGGCTTATCTTGACAATCCCATGGATTTCTTTGTGGTTGTGACAGATGTTGAAACCGGCAAAGCCGTTTATATTAATTCCGACGAAGCGGGCGAAGATGCGCTTGAATGCTTCAGAGCATCCGCATCCATGCCGATTGTTTCAAAACCCGTTGAAATCAAAGGCAAGAAATATCTTGACGGCGGCATCGCAGATTCCGTTCCCATTCAGTATTTTGAAAGCATCGGTTTTGAGAAGAATGTCATTATCCTCACTCAGCCAGAAGGTTATTTCAAGAAACCGAGTTCTGCGGCTAAAATTATGAAATATGTTCTCAAGGAATATCCGAACGTTATTGAAACAATGAAAAACAGACATATCGAATATAACGAAACCCTTGAATATATTGCAGAAAGAGAAAAATCGGGTGCGGTTTATGTTATAAGGCCAGAGGAAGCACTCGGAATCGGCAAAATTGAACATAACCCTGACAACATGCAGAGAGTTTATGAAATCGGGCGCAAGGTTGCCGAAAAACATCTTGAAAACATAAAAGAATTTCTGAAATAATATAATCCCCACAAATTTTCCTTCATGGAGATTTGTGGGGATTTTGTTATTTATAATCGACCGAACATCCGCCGTTTTTGGCGTGAGGACAAGTTGCGCTGTCAGGGCAGCCAATACATTTTGTTCCTTTTTTCTTGGCTTTGATAATATACAAGGCGGCGAGTCCGACAATTGCAATTATCAAAACAGATATGATGATGTTTTCCATGTTTTACTCCTGATCGTTTTTTACTGCTTATCTGCGTTTAAGAGCTTTGTTCTTTTTGTCTGCACGAACTGAAAGTGCGATTATTATTGCAACAAAGACGGCAACGGCAACAAGACCGTAAATAAACCCTTCACCGAACGAACCCGATTCAAAAAATGTTCCGAGCTGATAAACAAGAAAACTTACTGTAAAGCCCATTCCGAAAAGATAACCTATCCCCGCCCAGAGCCATTTTGCGCTCTTCATTTCGCTGTTCATTGCACCTATAGCTGCAAAACAGGGAGGCGTGTAAAGATTGAACATAAGATAAGCAAGAGCTGCTGCTTTTGAAATCGCCATAACGCCTGCAACCTCTGTTCCTGCGCCTTCCATAAGTGCAAGCTCTTCCGTATCGATAAGATTCTCAAGACCTACAAAACACACGGCAAGAGTTCCCACAACGTTTTCTTTTGCAATAAAGCCAGTAAGCGCTGCGGCGGCAAGTTCCCATGAAAGAACTCCGACAACTGGTAAAAGTATATATGCGAACGGTCCTGCGATTGAAGCGAGAATCGATTCATCGGCTGTTTCAGCAACGGTAAAATCCCAACTGAACGACTGCATAATCTGAACCGCCGTGTTGCACACAAGAATGATCGTTGCCGCCTTAACAATATATGACCATCCTCTGCTGAGCATGGATTGAGTTGCCCTAATAAGGCTCGGAGCTTTATATTCGGGAATCTCCATGATAAAGTATGACTTTTTAGTCTTGCGTCCCGTGATTTTATTGATAACAAGTGCGCTTATGAAAATAAGGATAATTCCTGCAAAATACATAAGCGGACCCACCCAGGTTGCATCCTCAAAGAACGCACCTGCAAAAAGCGAAATAACAGGAAGCTTTGCGCCGCAAGGCATGAACGGAGTTATCATAGCAGTTGCTCTGCGTTCACGCTCATCTCGGATTGTTCGGCTCGCCATAACACCGGGAATTGAACAGCCAACGCCGATGACAAACGGAATAACCGATCTTCCGCTTAAACCAACCTTTTTGAATATCGGGTCAAGCACAACGGAAACTCTCGCCATATAACCGCAATCCTCTAGAAGAGCAATGAGGAAATACATAACCATAACAAGAGGAAGAAAACCGACAACAGCGATAACACCGCCGATTACCCCGTCAATGAGAAGAGAATAAAGAAGCGGGTTTGCATTCTCAAAGAAACCGCCTACCCATGCCTGGAAAGATTCAAGAAGCGTTACAAGTCCGGGAATAACAGTTCCGTTTTTAAACTCATAGCCCTCTGCAATCCACACGCCGGGACCTGACTGCGAAATCCAGAACACCGCAAACATTATAACGGCGAAAATAGGAATTCCGAGCCATTTATCTGTGAGAACGGCATCGATTTTATCGTGTATGTTCTTATCTTTTGTCAGCACCTTGCGGTTTTCAACCTCTTTGATTATTCCGTTAACAAATGCAAAGCGTTTTTTATCAGCTTCGATAACAGATTTTTTATCAAAAAGATTCACTCCGCTCTGAAAATAAGGCGCCGTCTGATATCTGCCTTTTGATTCAACAGCTGTTCTGACAACTTCGGAAACACCTTCCGACGATGTTGAAACCGTTTCAACAACGGGACAGCCGAGTTTCTCCGAAAGAGCATTAATATCTATTTCCGTTTGTTTTTTCTTATTTATATCAGTTTTGTTGAGTGCAACAACAACGGGTATTCCGAGTTCAAGAAGCTGAGTTGTGAAGAAAAGGCTTCTGCTGAGGTTTGTTGAGTCAACAATATTGATAATAACATCGGGCTTTTCATTCTTTATATATGAACTTGTAATGCTTTCATCCGAAGTGAATGGCGACATCGAATATGCACCGGGAAGGTCAACTGCAACAAGTCTCTCCCCTGCATAAAAGCTTCTTTTGATTGTATGTTCTTTTTTATCAACCGTAACCCCTGCCCAGTTGCCGACCTTTTCATTTCTGCCCGTCAAGGCATTGAACATGGTCGTTTTTCCGCTGTTGGGATTACCTGCCAAAGCGATTCTCATTTTTCACCCTCCGAAAAGTATGTTAGCTTCGGCTAACCATACATTGAAAATAATCGGCAGACCACCGCATTCCGATATCAGACTTCAATTGCTTCTGCAAGCTGATTATCGATAATGTATCTGCCATCCTTGATTGAAACAATGCATCCGCCTTTTGTTTTGGAAACAACGGTAATCGGCTCACCGCTGTAGCATCCGAGTGAAAAGAGAAAAGCATCCAGCTCCTCATCATCGGTTTCAATGTTTCTGATAATATATTCTTTGCCTTCCAAGGCATCAAACAAAGTCATAAATTCACCTGATTTCTCTGACGGTTAGTTCTGTCTAACTGTTTATATTTTAAAACATGAACCAGTATTTGTCAACAATTTAGGGGAATAAAAGCCCTTCTTTTTTTAATTTTGTAGATTTACACAAAACAGTTAGCCAACACTAACCTTTTGCTTGTGTTTTTCAACATCATCTATTGCTTTATTACGGATGGTTTGATATAATACACTTATTAATTAAGACAGATAAAACAACAATTACGAATAAACAGAAAGAGGTAATGTTATGGCAAAAATTATCGGCGAAAGAATCCCCAATATCCCCTGGCAGGATAAACCCGAAGGATATAAATATCCCGTCTGGCGTTACGACGGAAATCCCGTTATAACCCGAGATAATCTCTATATGGCAAACAGCATTTTCAATTCCGCGGTTGTGCCTTACGGCGACGGCTTTGCAGGCGTTTTCAGAGTTGACGTTATGAGCCGTGACCACACACTCGTTGTCGGTTACAGCAAGGACGCAATCCATTGGGAACTTGAAGAAAAAGTTATTTTCAGAGGCTACGACCCCAGACTCTGCCTTATCGACGGCAAATATTATCTTTCATGGGTAAATCTTACTCCTTACGGCACAACAATCGGCATTGCATACACCACCGATTTCAAAGAATGGGTTCAGCTTGAAGATGCATGCTATCCCGTTGCAAGAAACGGCGTGCTCTTCCCCAGAAAAGTTAATGATGAATATCTTCTTCTCATCCGTCCCTGCGACAGAGGTCACACTCCCTACGGCGATATTTTCCTCAGCCACAGCAAGGATCTGACATACTGGGGTAAGCACAGATTCGTTATGAAACCCGTTAAGAACTGGGAAATGACAAAGGTTGGCGCAGGCCCCACTCCCATTGAAACCGACGAAGGCTGGCTCATGTTCTACCACGGTGTTCTTACAAGTTGCAACGGCTTTACATATGCTATGGGCGCAGCTATTCTTGATAAGGATGAACCTTGGAAGGTTCTCCACAGAGCAGACTGCTTCCTTCTTGCTCCTCACGAACTTTATGAATGCGTTGGCGACGTTCCCAACGTTGTTTTCCCCTGCGCAGCTCTCGCAGACAGCGAAACAGGCAGAATCGCAATCTATTACGGCGCTGCTGACACAAGTGTTGCAATGGCATTCACAACCGTTGACGAAACAATTGATTTTATCAAGAAGAATGACCTTATAAAATAAAAAACAAGGGGTGTTATTATGAAAAAAGCTCTTGCTCTGCTCACAGCATTAACAATGCTCATTTCATTCACGGCATGCGGCAAAAACTCGGAAGAAGAAACAACAACCGTTCCCGATTCACCTTCATATTCACAGACCCCCGAAACAACAGTTCCCGAAGAAACAACCAACACAACAAATTCCGAAAACACGGATGTTGAAATTTCCGATATATCAACTGAAACAACCGAAACAACAACCGCCGTTCAGGATATCGAAGACCCGTCACAGTGGTCAGCCGAAGAAATCATTGATTTCTATAAAAATGCGGCATCAAAATCAAATCCCACCGCAAAATCAAGCCAGGTTATGGTGCTCAACAAGTTGATTATCAATAATGGCGAGGGGGCACTCGGATTTTTCACAAAAATTCTTGAACCTGCAATAAGATCCGTTGTAAAAAAGAATGCACTTGAATTTGACGGTATTACAGGTGGATTCCATAACCTTTCCGTAAACGATACCAAGAGCGTCAAGGCATATAAAAGCGGTGAATACACCGTTGTTGAAATGACTCTCAAAAATCAGACCGACGATATTCACGCTGACCCGTATGCAGGCACCGTCGGTCATGCAATATCCGTTCTCGGAGATATCTCAAGAGTTATTGCCGAATTTCCGCAGTTTAATGTTGACCTGAGCAATGCAAAGATTGATATCCACTATGTCAATGCAACCGTAAAGGTTAAAATCAACAAAGACGGCATCATCGAAAAAGGCACATGGCAATATACCTGCGACCCCGATATAAACAATGTTAAAATAAGCGGAATCAACGTTCACACCGCAGATGCGGAAATTGATTACATAATCACCGTCGGCGGCGGATTTTAAATCAACAACAAACGGAGTGACTCACAAAAGTGAATCACTCCGTTTTACTATAAAAAAAACGCCGAAACCGAAACGGCTTCAACGCACCAAAAACTATTCATAAAATGGAAATAACCCTTGACAAGTGTTTCTTTACACAACCTGTCAAGGGTTATTTCTGTGAATTCTTGTTATCTAACATCTTTGGTTAACCTCTCTTTCTGCGGTATAGTCCAATCTTAAATTCTTCGATTATTTTATTTTCGCTTCTTTTAAGATTGTGGATTAAGACTTTCTGATTTCTGTTTTTCTTTATTGTTTTTGAAATCTTCTTGTCTTAAGGTTTTTACCTTCTCATTGGTATCACCCTTTCCTTGACTATAATATAGCATGAATTTCCGCAGTTTTCAAGACGGAATTTTGTATAAATTTAACTTATTTTTATTGTTTAAAACAGAGATTTTGGTTAATATGCTGAATTTGTTTTCAGCTTTTTATTGACATTGAATTCATTGTGTGATATCATTAGACTGTTGGGGTTTATAAAAACCCCTCTTTTTATTTTACAAAAAACATAAAAGAACGGAGTGACCGCATTTTGAGTCACTCCGTTTTATTTTTATTTATTTTTCTTCAATCTGCTGTGCAAATTCGATTTCTTCCTTCTTGCCGATATTATAGATAAACTTCATCGAAAGGAAGGCGATTAGAGAACCGACAGCAAGAACAACAAAATAAAGGGATTTTACTTTTTCGCCGAAGTCTGCGGGCTGAACAGCATTATCACCCTCAACAAATCCGATCGCTGAAAGTCCGAGAGCAACAACAGCCTGACCGATACCTTGAGCCAGCTTACGGAAGAACGAATAAAGAGCGTAAAGCGAACCTTCTTCGCTCTTTCCTGTTTTTCTGTAGCTCATTTCAATACAGTCCGCAACGATTGCCCAAACGGAAATCTGGAAGCCTGCGTTACCGAGATTAAGACCCATAAGACAAACAACATAGATAATCATGCCCTTTGAATCGGGTGTGATGGGAACGAAGAGCGAAACAATGCCTGCAATCGCACCGATTAACATTGTTGTTACGATAACATTCTTCTTGCCGAATTTCTTTGTGAGCTTTCCGATGAGCACCATGAAAATAATCATTGGCGCATAGCTGCCTATCATCGCAATGCTGATTTTATCGGTATCTCTGAAGAAATACTGGAAAACCATGTTGTTGAGAGCCATTGTTGAATTGAAAAGTGCAACGGATGCAACGGTTGCGATTGTTGCGCCGACCATCGCACGGTTTGTAAAGAATGATTTTGCCGAAGAAATAATCGCTTTGAATCCTACTGCATTTTCGCTTGAATCGTGGTTTACACGTTCTTTAACAAGCTTGGTTGTTCCCCAAAGAACAACAAGCGCAACAACCGAAAGAACAATCGCAACGGGCAAAAGTGTTTCGCCCTTGAGAGTCTGAATTTCTTCGCCTGCGGCGTTGACTGTTGTGTTATATACAATACGAGGAAGAACAATCATGATAACGATTGCGGGAAGAGCTGCGCCGATGCTTCTGAAAGTTGAAAGAGAAACTTTTTCCTGAGGATTATCCGTGATAACGGAATGGAGTGAGCCGTAAGGAACGTTTACCATTGTGTAAGCAATTGACCAAAGACAATATGCAATAAGACACCATGCATATTTTCCCCACTGCGAGAAATTCTTGACAGGCGCAAACAGCATAACATTGAAAATAACCAATGTAACGCCGCCTAAAAGAATCCACGGCATATATTTACTCTTTTTGCTGATTCTCTTTGTATCAACAAGATTACCGATAATGATATCATTGATTGCATCAAAAACTTTTGAAAGAATAATAATAATTGCGTAAGCCTCTTCTCCAACGCCGATATACTGCATATAGAAAAGCTGCATAAAGGTTGATACGAGCTGGAAAGAAAATCCGCATCCCATATCACCCATTGCATAACCGAGTTTGTCTAACCAGCCAAACGGACGGACAGCATTTTGAGGTGTTTTCACGGTGTTCATTTTTTCATCTCCCGATATGTTAATGTTATAGACATTTTATATTATATTTTCAAAAAAGGCAATAGGTAAAATAATCATATATTATACTACAAAAATACTCTTCCGAATCCTTTGTTAAAAAAAATAAATGCCGCAACCTGACGGTTACAGCATTTATTGGCGCGCTGCAAGGGATTCGAACCCCTGACCTTTTGGTTCGTAGCCAAACACTCTATCCAGCTGAGCTAGCAGCGCATATTCAATTTTGTCGGTTCTTTCCGACTGCCAAAGTATATTATCACATTCATCTGAAAAAATCAACACTAAATTTGAAATTTTTTAAAAAAATCTTAAATATTTTTGTTGCACATACAAAAAACGGCAGAAATCAAGGCGGTTGACCTTGTTTCTGCCGTTAATTGTTGAATTTAATTATGCGTTTTTCTTTGCTTTTTTGTTTGCAATTGCGTTTTCGATTTTGGGATAAACAACATCATAAAGCTTCGCAAAGATAGCGAAACCGATGAGAGCGTAGATAATACCTACAACTGCACCGACGATAACGTCTGTGGGATAATGAACGCCTACATAGATTCTTGAAAGACCCATGAGGAAAGCAAAGATGAATGCGGGAATTGCAACACCCTTCTTCTTAAGAACCATTGTGATTGCCATTGCAAAGGTGAAAGCTGATGAAGTGTGACCCGAGGGGAATGAGAGCGACTTTGAGCTCATATATTCAACGATATCGGGCCATACATAGCCTGCGTTCCACTTTTCAGCGAAACCGGGGAATCTGTCGATAGACCAGTCAATCTTACCGAAAAGACCTACCCAATCATATTCTCTGCCGTATTCTTCAAAAGCCTTCTGAGCGGCCTGGGGAAGAATTGTGAGGTTATAGGGTCTGGGACGTTCCATGATGGGCTTGATAAGCTCATTATTGAGAAGAGTCATAACAAGAAGCGAACCGAGGCAGACAAGACCTGCTTTTCTTGTTTTCTTAAAGAAAAGCATAACCACACCGAGAATGATAAAGAAAATGCCGTCATCGCCGAGAGTGGTGATGATTTTCATGATAGGTGTAAGCCAGTCCATTCTTACAAATTTTTCAACGAACTCAAAAATGGCAAGATCAAAATTAAGTATAGCTTCCAAAAAAATCTTCCTTTCATATTTTATTGTTTTATCTATTATGACTTTTATCGGCAAAAATTGCAAGAGAAATTTCAAATATTTTAAAATTTCTTTTTCAGTATTTTAAAAGACTGTAAACTAAGTATCAGTCACTATTGCAATTCAAATAAAAAAAGTATATAATAATATTCAAACATAAATACTTCTTATAAGGAGATTTGAATATGATTAATGTTACCGTATGGAACGAAGGCGTTCACGAAAAGCTCAGCAACGAGGTTGCAGGCGTATATCCCGCAGGCATTCACGGCTGCATAAAGAATTTTCTTGCTTCACAGGACGATTTCTCTGTTAAAACCGCAACTCTTGCACAGCGCAAATGCGGTCTTTCCGATGAAGTTCTTGAAAACACCGATGTTCTCATCTGGTGGGGCCATATGGCACACGATAAAGTTCCCGATAAAATAGTTGAAAAGATTCATAAGCGTGTTCTTGCAGGCATGGGTCTTGTTGTTCTTCATTCAGGTCACCATTCAAAGATTTTCAGAGCTTTGATGGGCACAACATGCAATCTCCGCTGGAGAGACGGCGACAGAGAAAGAATCTGGACAATCAACCCCTCACACCCCATCGCAAAGGGTATCCCTGCCCATTTCAGCATTGATGTTGAAGAAATGTACGGCGAATGCTTTGATATTCCCGAACCCGATGAACTTGTTTTCCTCGGTTGGTTTGCAGGCGGCGAAGTTTTCCGTTCAGGTTGTTGCTGGAAGAGAGGTCTCGGAAACATCTTCTATTTCCAGCCCGGTCACGAAAGCAATCCCACCTTCCACAATGAATATGTTCAGAGAATCATCATTAACGCTGTTCGTTGGGCAGCTCCCGTTAATCCGGTCAAAGAGCCCCTTCCCTGCCCCGAAAAGAAGATCTCTCCCGAAGAAATGTATAAGGAGAGAAAGGGACTGTAATGAATACATTCAAGATAAAAAAGCTGCGTGAAAACGCTAAAATACCGTTCAGAGCAACTCCCGGAAGCGCCGGAATGGATTTATATGCCTGCATAGATGAACCCATCACCCTTGAAGGCGGCGAAAAGGCAGTTATTCCGACGGGAATCGCAATTGAACTTCCGAGCGCAGAACTTGGTGCATTCGTTTTTGCAAGAAGCGGTCTCGCAATCAAACACGGCATTGGACTTCTCAATTCCGTAGGCGTTATTGACAGCGATTACAGAGGTGAAATTTGCGTCGGCGTTATAAATCAGCTCAAAGAAGCTTACACAATTAATCCCGATGAAAGAATCGCTCAGCTTGTTATTATGCCCGTTTCGCTCATCACTCCCGTTGAGGCAGACGAGCTTGACGACACCGAAAGAGGCGCAGGCGGTTTCGGTTCAACAGGCAAAGCATAAACCATGATATTTTTCTGTGTTTTACTGATTACCATCCTTGTCACCTCGATATTCCTTGCGATTTACGGAAGCAGGGATAATTCATCATATGACGAGGATGCGGTTATCGTTCTCGGTTACGGAGGCAAAGACGGAAAAATCCCCGCCATGCTGAAACTCCGACTCGATAAAACGGTTGAGTATCACCGCCGAAATCCCGATGCGGTTATTATTGTTTCGGGCGGAAAGGGTAGCGGAACGAAGCGCTCCGAAGCAGAGCTTATGAAGGAATATCTCGTTGCAAAGGGTATCCCCGACAAGATGATAATAAAAGAAGATAAATCACGCACAACCGTTGAAAACTTCAAGTTTTCTGCTGCTCTGATCAAAGAAAGATTCGGATGCAACTGTCCGACGGTTGTTATAACAAATGTTTTTCATATTTACCGTTCCGAACGATATGCAAAAGCTGCAAAAATAAATATTTCTCATATCAGCTCAAAGACAAATCCTTGTAACATTCCGTGGATATATATCAGAGAAGTTGCAATGCTTGTCCAGATGATTTTTATTATAGGAAGGAATTTCAAATGAAAAGAATTATAAGCATTTTCTGCGTTCTGGCAGTTGTTTTAACATCGCTTTCCGTTTTCGGATATGCGGCTGACACAAATTACAAGCCTTATGAAGACAGCAGATATTTTGAATACGGCGACTACGATATTCATTACAGAGTTATCCCCGCAAAAGGTCAGCAGAAGGGCAGAATCATGATGCTCCACGGTTTCCTCTGCTCAACATTCGCATGGCGTAACATGGCTGCGGAGCTTTCCGAGGCAGGTTATGAATGCGTGCTTGCAGACATTCCGAATTTCGGATTCAGCACAAGAGAAACCGAAGATATGACAATCGTTGACCGCGAAATTCTCATAACGGAGCTTATGAAAAGCATTGCTCCCATGGATGAATGGATTCTTGCAGGTCACTCAATGGGCGGCGGCGTTGCAGTCAACATTGCAATCAACAATCCCGTTAAGAGCCTTCTTCTCTACTGCCCCGCACCTCAGAGCGAATTCCCCGAAGCAATGAAAGGGCTTATCACTTCCGAACCCATGAAATTTATCATGTCCACATTTTTCAACCACGGCACAAGAATCGACCTCCTCGTTAAATTCATTATTTTCTTTGCTACAATGGATTGGAACTTCGCCATGGATTATGATGTTTCGGGCGTTACCGATGCAGTGCAGTATGACAGATTCGGTGCAGGCATGTGCGAAATGATGTATAACGTAAAGCCCACAGACCTTGAAAACGCAACAAAAATCGCCTGCCCCGTGCTTCTCTGCCAGGCAAGCGACGATATTATTCTCAACGCAACAATGAAAGATCAGATGAATTCCGCATTCCCCAATGCAACAACATACACAGTTGAGGGCGGCGGACATCAGTGCATAGAAAACAGAGCGGAAGAACTCTGTGATGTAACTCTTGATTTCCTTGAAAAATAATCATTTTTGCAAAAAATGAATTCCCATGGATTTTCTTCCGCTGTGCAGACTTATCATGCATCCCGTAAATGCTGTTATAACCTGCTCAAACCCTTTATTTTTCAAGAGATTCTCAATTTCTGAAAGCTCGGATTTGTCAACTCCCGAATGATAAATAAAAGCGGTTGAAAAATCAATTTTATCCGTATTTTCAAGCTGTTCGTTTGCATATTGCAGACGGACGGCTTTTGATTTTCCAATGTATTTTTTTGTGACCTCGATTTTGCCGTCAACCATGGCAGCGCACGGTTTCACCGAAAAAAGATTGGCGCCGAACGCCTTTGCCGCAGAGCATCTGCCTGAACGACGCAAAAAATCAATGCTGTCAAGAAGATAGCTAACTTTTGCATCGGGAACAAGCTCCGAAAGTTTTTGATATATCTCATCTGCACCGAATCCTTTGTCACGCATTTCACAGCCTTTGATTGCGAGGAGAGAAATGCCCCCTGCGAGGTTATGAGTGTCAATAACATGAACATTTTCCATACTCTTTGATGCCATTTTTGCATTACGGCAGGTTGAGGATAATTCCGAACAAAAAGAAAGATGAACAACAGCTTTTCCCTCTTTCGTAAACCGCTCAAAAAACTCCGTATATTCCGCAGGAGGAACGGCGGATGTTTTGGGAATTTTACCCGTATTTTCAACATAATCGAACAACTCGGCGGCGGTTATATCAACACCGTCTTTTTTCTCATAACCGTCAATAATAACATTCATCGGCATGATTTCAATGCCGTATTTTTCTGCAACATTTTTCGGCAAATCCGCTGCACTATCTGCCGTGATAACAACATTTTTCATCAGTTTCCGTCCTTTATTTTTTACTATTATTTGCTTACGAAACATTTTTATTCCGCATCGAATTCTATGGCTGTGTAATAATGTTTCAGAATTTCACGCCATGAGCTTCCCTGCCTTGCCATATAATCCGCACCGTATTGACTCATGCCCGCACCGTGGCCGTGACCGTAACATTTTACCGAAAAGTTTTCATCCGCATATTCTATATCAAAAGAACAGCTTTTCAGCCCGAATTCTTCTCTGAATTTTGAGGCGCTCACCTCGGTTTCTCCGAGCTTTACCGAAACAACATAACCGTTTTCGGCTTCCGTTGATTCGCCTACCCATTCTTCCGCATCCCCGTCAAGACTGACATCACATTTTTTTGCAAATTTTTTAAACTCACTCTTGCTGAACTCATGGATTGTTACATAGTCGGGAGAAAGCTTGTCGCCCGGACTTTCAACGCTCTTAAGATAGGGAATATCCGTTCCCCAAAGAGTTTCTGCGCTCTGCGTTTTTCCCGCGCTGTTTGAATGGTAAACGGCAAGCACGGTTTCCCCGTTATAAGTCATAAAATATCCGAAAACCTCGTCCACCGCATCGGAAATTTTCTTTTCATATTCTTCAAAATCATCGCCCCATTTTTCTCTGCGTTCTTTTTCGCCGATATATCCCTGATGAGTTTCGGGGCTGTCGGTTATATCCGCTTCGCCAAGATAAGATTCTTTATATTTTTCGTTCTGTTCGCTCACCTTTTTTGCATATGTATAGCTTGCAACCGCCTGCGCTTTCAACGCTTCGGGATGATAATTTGCAGGCATTTCCGCCGCAACACAGCCTATAATATATTCACGGAGTTTTATTTTTTCTGTTTTGCCGCTTGAAGATGACATAACAGAAATATATGCTACACTTTCTTCTTCCGTCTGAACAGCAACAACCTCACGGGCACTATCATCTTCCAAACCGTTTCCCGTCAGCGCCGCCGCAGGGCATATAATAAGCGAAAGAGCGATAATTATAAAAACAACCATATTTATGTTCATTTTATTCATCCTTTCTTGACTTTTAAAAGAATAGGTTATATAATAAATTAATTATAATATGATGGAGATATGTTTACATATAGAAGGAGGCACATAATATGTCCACCATTGCGTCACACGTTGCGGAACGTGACATTAAAACTTTATGCGATAAAATTCGCAAATATAACTATATTGACCCTGCAGATTTTGAACGTTTCAACGTCAAAAGAGGTCTGAGAAATTCAGACGGCACAGGTGTTATGGCAGGCATCACAGGCGTTTGTACCGTTGAAGGCTATTTCATCGATGACGGTGAAAAAATTCCCAGAGAAGGCCGTCTTCGTTTCAGAGGCATCGATATGGAAGATATCATCAACGGTTGTATAGCAGATGACCGTTTCGGTTTTGAAGAGGTTGTTTATCTTCTTCTTTTCGGTACTCTTCCCTCTAAAGAACAGCTTGATGATTTCTGCGATATTCTTTCGGCTTGCCGTGAGCTTCCCGAAGATTTTATTGAAGATATGATTATGAAGGCTCCCTCGCCCGATATCATGAACAAGCTTTCACGTTCTGTTCTTGCACTTTATTCATATGATGAAAATCCCGATGATACTTCGGTTGAAAATGTTCTTCGTCAGTGCATTCATCTGATCGCTCAGATTCCCGCAATCATGGTCTATGCATATCAGGTAAAGCGCAGACATTACTATCGCAAGAGCATGTATATCCACCAGATGAAGCCCGAACACAGAACCGCCGAAACAATTCTCCGTTCAATCAGAGCAGATAAAACATTTACCGACAAGGAAGCAAAGCTTCTCGATATTTGTCTTATGCTCCATGCTGAACACGGCGGCGGTAACAACTCAACATTCACAACAAGAGTTCTTACCTCAAGCGGAACAGACACCTATGCAACAACCGCCGCAAGCATAGGCTCTCTCAAAGGTCCGAAGCACGGCGGCGCAAACATCAAGGTTGCCGAGATGATTGAACATATCAAGGCAGGTGTCAGCGATATTACAAATGAGGGTCAGGTTGCCGATTTCCTCAATAAAATCATGCACAAGGAAGCAGGCGACGGCTCAGGTCTTATCTACGGTATGGGTCATGCGATTTATACTCTTTCAGACCCCAGAGCAAAAATCCTCAAGCAGAAAGCTGAAGAATTTGCGGTCAACACAAAATTCGAAGATGAATTCATTCTTCTGAGCCTTATTGAACAGCTCACTCCCGAAATTTTCAACAGCAACAAGTCGCAGAAGAAATCGGCAATGTGTGCTAACGTTGACCTTTATTCGGGTCTTGTTTATAAAATGCTCGACATTCCCCCTGACCTTTTCACACCCATTTTCACAATTGCAAGAATTGCAGGCTGGTCAGCTCACAGAATTGAAGAGCTTGTTACAGGCGGTAAGATTATCCGTCCTGCTTACAAGAGCAATAACGTCAGAAATATTTATGTTCCGATGAACAACAGATAAAGAGGTAATTAAAATGAAAAGCATCAGCAAAAGCGGTTTCGGCACAGGAATTCTGATTTTTGTTGCCGCCGCAATTATTGCTCTTCCCGTAAGAACTCTTCAATATTTTACAGTGCTTGAAAGTGACACGGGATTTTTCAGCGAGAATGATTGGAGTGTTTATGTTCTCGGAATTACGGCAGCTGCCGCAATCTTTGCGTTTCTTCTTCTCGGACTCATGAAGCGCAAAAAGATTGACTATTCTCTTGAAATAACCAAGAGACCCGGTCAGGGTATCCTTTGCTTCACAGCTGCAGCCGGCATTCTTTCGGATGCAATCGGAATTGTTGTTAAGCTCATGGATTACGACAGCTTTGCCCCCGAAAACAAAACGCAAAACATTATTTTTGCTGCTCAGGCTGTTTTTGCCGTTCTCTCGGCAGTTTATTTCGTAGCTTTGGGAAGCTCTCTGGTTTCGGGCAAAACCAACGGTTCGGAATACAGACTCATTTCTCTTGCACCCGTTGTCTGGAGCATTTTCAGACTTGTTTTCAGATTCACAAGAACAATAAGCTATATCAAAGTTTCCGACCTTATGCTCGAAATGCTCATGCTTGTTTTCTTCATCATATTCTTTATGGCTTTTGCTCAGGTCAATTCAAGAGTAGATGCAAGCAAAAAGGAATGGAAAATCGCTTCATACGGTCTTTCGGGCGCACTTCTTGCCCTCATCTGCTTCGTTCCCCGTTTCATTGTTATGATTACGGGAAATGCAGACCTTCTTCATGAGCAGTCGCCTGCAGAATACTGCGATTTGGGCGTTGCGCTTCTTATGATTTCAACCGTTCTTACAAGAACCACAGTCAAAATAACAACAGAGGAATAATATGTTTTTACAGAATGTTCTCATAGCAAGCGAACAGGTTGCAATTCTCTATATTCTTGTTGCGGTCGGTGCTATTGCCGACAAAATAGGAGTATACACCGAGAAAATTGCCAAGAGCTGCACCGACCTGCTTTTTTATATCATCACACCTGCAGTTATAATCGAAAGCTTTTATACACTTGAATACAGCCCCGACACGGCAAAAGGTCTTTTCATCGCCATTGTCTGCGGATTTGTGCTTCATATTGTTTCCGCATCTATATCATCTCTCGTTTTCAACCGTTGCAACAAAGACGAAGCATGCATTTACAAGTATTCATGTGCATACGGAAACTGCGGATATATGGCGCTCCCCCTTGCAGGCGCTGTTCTCGGTGATGAAGGCGTTTTCTACTGCTCAGCCGTTATTATTTCGTTCCAGATTTTCAGCTTTACCCACGGCATTTACACGATTACCAAGGGAAAAGACGGCGAAAAGATTAAGTTTGACGCAAAAAAACTTATTCTCAATCCCGGCGTTATTTCCGTTATTATCGGTCTCCCCCTTTTCCTTCTTTCATTTGAAATGCCCGTTATCATCGCAAAGCCGATAAACTACATTGCAAGCCTCAACACTCCCGTTGCGATGCTGATTTTCGGAACCTATATCGCAAACACAAACTTCAAAACAATCATCAAAAACTGGCGCATTTTTGCCGTTGCTCTCGTTAAGCTCATCGTTCTTCCCCTTTTGCTTATCTCGGCATTCAGACTTGTCGGAATTTCAGGTTCTCTCCTTGTTGCCCTTTCGATTTCGGCAGGCGCACCCACGGCAAACAACACCGTTATGTTCTCTGCAAAATATGACCGCAACACGGGTCTTGCTTCTCAGACAGTTGCAGTTGTAAGCTTCATTTCAATAATCACTTTGCCCGTTATGATAGCTCTTGCTCAGGCTGTGGGGTGATAACTTGAGTTTATCCGAAATAATGAACGGAATTTCTCCTCTTTGGGGAATATGTCCGTTCGGGAAAATAGAAGACTGTCTTATTGATTGCAGAGCAAAAAACAGACTGCCTGAAAATGCAAAAAACGTTATTGTTGCTTGCTTTCCGTATCTTCTCGATAAATCGGAATATGCAGACATAAACATCTCAAAATATGCTGTTGTTACCGATTACCATAAGGTTGCGGTTTCAAGGCTCGAAAAAGCCGTTTCCGAACTGAAAAAGCTTTTTCCCGAGAATGAGTTTTCCGCATTTGCCGATAATTCTCCGATACCCGAGGTTAAAACCGCATGTTTTGCAGGTCTCGGAGTCAGAGGAATGAATTCTCTGCTGATAACCGAAAAATACGGCTCATTTGTTTTTATCGGTGAAATAGTGACCGATCTTGATATTGAGCATAGTGAAAACGAAGAAAAGCCGTGCATAAAATGCGGTAAATGCATTGAAACATGTCCGTCATCGGCGTTAAAAGAAAACGGATTTGACAAAAGCATATGTCTTTCGGAGATTACCCAGAAAAAAGGCAATCTTTCCGAAGAAGAAATCCGTCTGATGAAAGATTGCGGATGTGTATGGGGATGCGATATCTGTCAGGATGTCTGTCCGATGAACAAAAACGCCGAGTCAACTAAAATCGAAGAATTTCTTTCGTCCCCCGTTTCTTATGTTGCCGAGGGCTGTTCCCTTGAAAACAGAGCGTATGAATGGCGAGGAAGAAAGGTTATTGACAGAAACATATCTATCCAAAGGAGAGATGACACATGAAACTTATCGTTGCCATTATCAACAATGATGACTGCCCGAGCGTTCTCAGCGAACTCACCCATCAGGGGTTCGGCGCAACAAGGCTTTCAACATCCGGCGGTTTCCTTAAGTCAGGCAACTCCACTCTGCTTATCGGTACGGAAGATGAAAATGTTGATAAGGTTATTGATATTATCAGCGAATTTTCACGCAAACGCACTCAGATGGTTACTCCTTCCCCCTCTTTTATGGCAGAAGGATTTATCTCCCGTGCAGTTGAAGTAACAGTCGGCGGTGCAACCGTTTTCGTTGTTGACGTTGACAAATTCATCAAATTATAAAGAGGAAAATATCCGATGCTCACCGAAGGCTTTGATTTAAACAATTCCGTTGAAAAGTCAATATCCGCAGCAATGCATTCAAAACGATTCCCCCATGCCGTTATTATTGAAGGCGGTTCATCGGAGGAAAGAATGAGTCTTGCCAAAAAAGCTGCCGCAGCTCTTGTTTGCAGCGGCGGCGGAATCAAGCCATGCTTCGACTGCTCCGACTGCAGAAAAGCTGTTGCAGATTCACATGCGGATATTCTTATTTATTCGGTTGAAGATAAACCCAAGGCTTTTAAGGTTGACATCGTAAGAGAAATAAGAAACAAAGCATATATCGTTCCCAATGAAGCAAACAGAAAAGTTTTTATCCTTGAAAATTCCCACACTATGGGAAACGAAGGTCAGAATGCAATTCTGAAAATTCTTGAAGAACCTCCTTCATATATAAATTTCATTCTGCTCTGTTCTTCAAAATCGGGATTCCTGCCAACCGTTCTTTCCCGCGCAACGGTCTATAATCTCGGTGAAACATCCACGGAAGGCTCACACGATGTTCCGTGGGAAGAAATAACTGATGCAGCAAGAAGCATCGCTGTTGCTTCGGCGGCGCTTGATGACATAGAAATCATCAAGGCGGCGGCTGTTTTTGAGAAAAACCCGAAGCTTTTAAAGTCGGCTCTGCCTGTTATTCAGGAAATATATGCTCAGGCTCTGCGAAAAAAATATTCGGCTTGCGATGAAGAAACGGAGTTTTCGAAAACCGTTTCCGAAATTGAACCGAAGCTCAGCAGACGGGCTCTGCTTTCACTTATAGAAAACACGGATATCATTATGAATTCAATCCGTCTTAATGCAAATCACAATTTAACGGTTACCGCTCTTTGCACCAAACTGCGCAAGGCGGTCACCAACTAATCGGAGGTAATTATGGCTGAGGTTATCGGCGTTCGTTTTAAAGAAGCGGGCAAGGTTTATTACTTTGACCCCGAAGGAAAGAAATTTGAAAAAGGCCGCATGGTTATTGTTGAAACAGCCCGCGGCATTGAATGCGGTGAGGTTGCTCTTGAAAACAGAGAAATCAGCGATGATGAAATCGTGAAGCCCCTCAGAAAGCTTATCCGTGCCGCATCCGAAAAAGATATCGAAAAGGTACGTTATAACAGAGAAAGAGAAAAAGAGGCAATGGTTATCTGCCAGCAGAAAATCGAGCAGCACGCACTTGATATGAAGCTGGTTGATGTTAACTTCACATTTGACGACTCGAAAGTGCTTTTCTATTTCACGGCAGATAACAGAGTTGACTTCCGTGAACTCGTAAAAGACCTTGCAGGCGTTTTCAGAACAAGAATCGAACTTCGCCAGATAGGCGTGCGTGATGAAGCAAAAATGCTCGGCGGTCTCGGCATCTGCGGAAGACCTTTCTGCTGCAACAGTTTCCTCGGTGATTTCCAGCCCGTTTCAATCAAAATGGCAAAGGAACAGGGTCTTTCTCTCAACCCCGTTAAAATCAGCGGCGTTTGCGGAAGACTTATGTGCTGCCTCAAATATGAGCAGGATTCTTATGAGCATCTTCTCAAAATCACTCCGAAGCCCGGCGCAATTGTTGAAACACCCGAAGGCGCAGGTACAGTTGTTGAATGCAGCATTCTGACAGGAAAGCTCAAGGTGCAGCTTCATAACAACCCTGATGCTCCCCCGAAGACTTTTTCCAGAAAAGAAACAAAAACAGTTCGTGATGCAAAAATAAAGGTTGCAAAAGAAGAAATTGAGGCTCTCAAGGATATTGAAGGCTGATTTTCGTCCTTCTGTTACATTTTACATTAAAAACCTCTTGCATTTTTAAAATAATGTGTTACAATGGTTTTGAAAAAAACGATAAGGAGGATTTCACAATGGCATACATCATTAATGACGATTGCATCTCCTGCGGCGCATGTGCAGCAGAATGCCCCGTTGAAGCTATTTCAGAAGGCGATGGCAAGTACGTTATCGACGCTGATGCTTGCATCGAATGCGGTGCTTGTGCAGATGCTTGCCCCGTTGCAGCTCCCCAGGCTGAATAATCCAGCTTAAGGAACCTAATACTTAAACAAAAAGATGCTTTGCAGATTTTTTTGCAGAGCATCTTTTAATTTTATAAGATATGTGATATTATTATAAAAAATATCCGAGCAGGTGATAATATGAAAGCAAAAATTACCCTTGCAAAAGAATTCAGAATAGGCGATATTGATAAAAGAATTTACGGCTCATTCATCGAGCATCTCGGCAGAGCTGTCTACGGCGGTATATACGAACCCGGTCATCCCACTGCTGACGAAAACGGATTGAGAAGAGATGTTATAGATCTTGTCAGAAAACTTAACGTTCCCGTTGTCCGTTATCCCGGCGGAAATTTTGTTTCAGGATACAAATGGGAAGACGGCGTCGGTCCCGTTGAAAACAGGCCCAAAAGACTTGAACTTGCATGGGGAACAACAGAACCGAACTACTTCGGCACAAACGAATTCCTTGATTGGTGCAAAAAAGCAAATGCGGAATGCATGATGGCAGTCAATCTCGGAACAAGAGGCCCTGAAGAAGCAAGAAATCTCGTTGAATACTGCAACCACAAGTCCGGCTCATATTGGTCAGATTTAAGAAGAAGCCACGGCGTTGAAGAGCCTCATAACATAAAGCTCTGGTGTCTCGGCAACGAAATGGACGGCCCCTGGCAGATGGGTGCAAAAACCGCTTTTGAATACGGCAGAACAGCACTTGAAGCTTCAAAGCTCATGAAATGGACTTCTCCCGGAATCGAAACCGTTCTCTGCGGTTCATCGAGCAGAAATATGCATACTTTCGGCGCATGGGAAGCTGAAAGCCTTGAAATCGCTTACGACAGCATTGATTATGTTTCGCTTCATCAATATTACGGCAACCATGACGATGATGTTATGAACTTCCTTGCAAGAACGGTTGAATTTGACGATTTCATTTATTCCGTTATCTGCATCTGCGACTATGTGAAGGCAAAAAAGCGTTCAAAGAAAACCATCAATCTTTCATTCGACGAATGGAATGTATGGTATCATTCAAACAACGCACCCTATGAAAAATGGAGCATCGCACCTCCCCAGCTTGAGGATATTTATAATTTTGAAGATGCTCTTCTTGTCGGTTCGCTTCTCATAACTCTTCTTCGCCATTGCGACAGAGTTAAGATTGCCTGCCTTGCACAGCTTGTTAACGTTATCGCTCCGATATTCACAAAAACAGGCGGCGGTGTTTTTGAACAGACAACATATTTCCCCTTTATGCATCTTTCAAACTACGGCAGAGGAAGCGCTCTTCTTCCGCTTGTTGACTGCCCCAAATATGACTGCAAGGATTTCACGGATGTTCCTTATCTTGAAACAATTGCAACATACGATGAAGAAAACGAAGAAATGACCCTTTTCTGCGTCAACAAAAGCCTTGACGAAAGCATCATCCTTGATGTTAACCTTATGGATTTTGACGGCTATAAACCCGTTGAATTCATTTCAATGGATGGTTATGATAAAAAGGACGAAAACACATTTGATAATATAAAGGTCAAACCTCACGGAAATTCCCTGCCCTCAATTGACGGCACAAAGCTCGAAGCGGAACTCAAGCCCTTCAGCTGGAATGTTATCAGACTTAAAAAATAATTATAACCGCAGACTCATTACGGGTCTGCGGTTTCTTTTTGCGGAATTTCTTCTATCTGCATCGGATGTTCCTCACCGATGTTTTCAAGGCAAGTGAAATCCCCCGAAAATTCTCCCTTGTCTGATTTTATTTCGGATTTTTCGACCTCAAGATATCGGAATTCTTCTGTGCACATATCCGTAAACCTTAAAAATCCAAGCAGATTTTTTTGTTCAGCCGAAAGATTTATTTCCTCGTCTTTATAAACCGTTTCAGTATACGCAGTTATTCCGATGGGGAGGGTCACTCCGTTAATTATAACTTCTCTTTTGTCGCTGTAAGATTTATCTCTGTTTATTTTTCCGAGAGGTAAATCAAACGAAAGAAAGTTAATTTCAAAACGCTTTTTTATAGCAACGGGTTTTCTTGCAATAATTTTTTCAGGCGGATTATACTGCATCTCCCTTTTGGTTCTTGCAACAACATATCCCTTCGCCTTGCAGAACGTGACCGTCAAATCTCGGTTTTCTTCAATTCCGCTTATCAGCAAATCGCCTTTCACAACAGCGTTACCGATTGTTTGCTCTGCCGTGCCGTTGAACGGGCGGATTATGGTTATTATTCCGTCTCTTGATGCAACGATATCTGTCGGAGTGTTGTCTTTTTTGTCAATTTCGGGCGATTCAACCGCTTCTCTGACCTCAATCAGCGCTTTGCTTCCCGAAATATTGATATTTAGCCACGAAAGTTCTTTCAGGCTTTCGAGTGCAGCAAACTCGGTTTTTTTTATGTTAATTTTGGATGCCGACACTCCTCTTTTAACTCCCAAATCTTCAAAAACGCCGATTATTTTTTCCGAAGGAACTTTTGTGTTCCCGATAACATCGATACTCCATATCCTTGTTGAAAGTATAAGCAACAAAGCTGCACCGATCAAAACACCTGCAATCACTCCGACCCTTCGTTTATGTCTGTTCAGAAAAAACGGAAGTCCGTATTTCTTTTTTATCCTGACGGTCATTCCCGATTTACGGGCAACGGAACGGATTTTTTTGTAGCTCGAAAAATCCGTGCAGGCAGAGATGATACCTCCGTTAATTTTTAAATCCCATAAATTTATTTTGTTCAGTCGGCAGAGATTAAGAAATCTTTCCGCAAAGCCTCCTCTTGCCGTGAATCCGACATATCCCGATATAAACCTCAGAAAATTCAATAAAAGCATATATTCACCTTAATTGCAGAATTCTACGCAAGTTATAACACCTTTGATTATTGCCTGACTGCCCTGCATTGAAATTATCGTCATATCACAGCCGCAAAGCTTTACTGTCAGCTTCCCCGTGTTAAGCGCAATCGTCTTTTCGCTGTATTCAAGCACTCCGATGCACCCCTCCACGATAATCTCACGATTTCCTGACATTTCGATATGCGCATATCCCGAAACGGTGTCGGCAGGCAAATCAAAATTCCTGCTTATTGAATTGATTATCCTTTCACCTCTGCCCTCTCGGCAATTTCTTTTTCGCATAGATATTCCCCTCTGTTTCATATATTTAAACTATATGACTCTTTGAGGTCAAAAAGAACGGGAGAAAGAATGATATGACAAAAACAAAGGGATATACGGCTGTTTTCTCAGGAATTATACTTTTTGTTTTTCTGCTTGTTTTTACAGGCGAATTCAGAATCGGGTTCTCCGAAGGACTCATAAAATGCGCGGAAATTATTATTCCCTCGCTATTTCCGTTTCTTATCGCAGCCTCGCTTTCGGGAAGCGGTAAATTGCCGCCGAAAATCAACCGTTTCATTTCACCGATAACAAGCTTCCTTTTCGGATTGCCTTCGGAAACTGTTTTTGCAATTGTTCTCGGTCAGCTTGGCGGTTATCTCTCGGGAGCAAAATCGGCGCAATCACTACGTTCAACGGGCGAAATTTCGGAAAGTCAGGCAGAAAAGCTGATGTTTTTTTGCATAAACCCGGGCATAGGTTTTGCGATAAACGCAGTCGGCAGTCTTGTGTTGACATCGAGAATTTCGGGAAGAATTATTTTTGCATCGATATGCATTTCGGGAATTATCTGCGGTATAATCTGCCGATTTATTCCGTGCAAAACAGAAAGCAATAATAAAAAGAAGCCTTTTGTTCCGCCATTCTCCGAAGCGATTGTCAGCAGCGTTTCTTCGGGCGTTTTATCGCTTTTTACAGCATGCGCATTTGTCTGCCTTTTTTCGGGGATAGTGGCAGTTATCGAAACATATGTTTCAAACGAAAACATAAAGCTTGCATGCATTTCTCTGCTCGAAATAACCAACGGATGTTTTTATGCTTCAAATGAATCCTTGCCGTTCATTTCAGCAATCTGCGCTTTCGGAAGTCTTTGCGTTCATATGCAGATTTTTGCCGTTGCCGATAATTTCAGAATAAGACTTCCTCTTTTTTATTTATTCCGTATTTTGCATTCCGTTCTTGCGTTTCTGATATGCGGTTTTATACTCCGTATGTTTCCGACAGAAATGCAGGTCATTGTCAACATCACACCCGAAGTTGAGTTATGGTCTTTTTCTGCACCAGCCTCAATTTCCATGCTGTTTTTATCCGCTTTATTGATATTAGACCTTGATAATAAACAAAAAATATGATAGAATTTGTTGGAAAAGGTGTTGATTTCATGAAAAGCAAACTTCTCGAAAAGAAAAAATATCCTGCCGCATGCGAATACTGCAAACACGGCCGCTTATCTCCCGATGAAAAATCCGTGCTTTGCATAAAAAAGGGCATCGTTGAGCTTGACGGAAAATGCAGAAGATACGCATATGACCCCCTCAAGCGCAAACCCAAAAAGCCCCTTCTCATAGAAAGAGCCGATCCCTCGGATTTTGAACTTTAATCAAGGAGAATTCTGATGAAAACTATTAAAGAATTTATCTGCAACCCCCTGCCGACCCCGAATTGCCACGCTTCAACAGTTCTGCCTCTTCCCGACGGCACGGTTGTTTCCGCATGGTTCGGCGGAACAAAAGAAGGCACGGGCGACGTTAACATCTGGTATTCACGCCGTGACGAAAACGGTTGGAGCAAACCCGAAGCCGTAAGCTATAATAAGAACCTTCCTCATTGGAATCCCGTTCTGTTCCTCAAAGAAAACGGCGACATAGTGCTTTTCTTCAAAGTCGGAAGACAAATCCATTCATGGAGAACGTTTTTCAGCATTTCTGCCGACGGAGGAAAAACTTTTACAAAGCCTGAAGAACTTGTAAAGGGTGACAGAAGCGACGGCAGAGGTCCCGTTAAAAACAAGTGCATTCGCCTTTCGAACGGCAGAATCCTTGCACCCGCATCATATGAAAACAATGGTTGGAACTGTTTTGTTGATATTTCCGATGACGACGGCGCAACCTGGAGAAAAACTTCAAAAATAAAAACCGAACAAGCCGTTCCCATTTTCAACAGACAAAACAGCTACACCTCAAACCTTATTCCCATGATTCAGCCCACTCTTTGGGAATCTGCCCCCGGTAAGGTTCATATGCTCACAAGAACATCCGTCGGCAGAGCATACAGAAGCGATTCGGATGACTACGGCGAAACATGGTGCGAAGCATACCGCACAGAGCTGTGGAATAACAACAGCGGTCTTGACGTTGTTAAGACTCCGAACGGAGATCTCTATCTTCTTTCAAATCCCGTTGAAGAAAACTGGGGCGAACGTTCACCTCTTACTCTCCAGAAATCAACCGATAACGGCGCAACATGGGAAACAGTTCTCATTCTTGAAGAAGAGAAAAAAGACAGCGAATTCTCATATCCTGCAATCGAATATCTTGACAATTCTCTTTATATAACATATACTTATGAACGTTTGAATGTTGCGTTCTGGAAAATTGACCTGTAAATTTTTTCATTCACAAAAAGTTAAAACAAATAACACACGGTATCAATAAACCTCCGATATATTTATCAAGGTTTAAATAATCAAAAAACACAAATACTAAAGGAGTCACAAAATGAAAAAAATTCTTTGCCTTGTCCTTGCATTTGCAATGGCACTCTCACTCGCAGCTTGCGGCGGTAACACAGAACCCGAAGCTCCCGCATTTGAACTCACAGGCACACTCGAAGAAATCTCAGAAAACATCTATGCAAACGAAACCGTAACAGACGAAATGTCAATTATGCCCGCAATGGAAATCGCTCTTGACGATGTTGACGGTCTCACATATAACCTCGGCGTTGCATCAGCAGATGCAATCGAAAGAGCTGTTATCTCCGAACCCATGATCGGTTCTATCCCTTATTCACTCGCTCTCGTTAAGGCTAAGGAAGGCGCTGATATCGACGCTCTCAAGAATGAAATCCTTAACGGTGTTAACTACAGAAAGTGGCTCTGCGTTGCAGCAGAAAAAATCGCTGTTGTTAACTGCGGTAACGTTATCATGATGATCATGGCCGGCGAAGAAATCGTTGACGGCATCATCGCAGCATTCTCAACAGTATGCGAAGGCAACGTTTCAGAAGTTCTCACCAGAGCAGGTGAAGTTCAGGAAGACATTCCCTTCGGTGAACCCATCGAAGAAGATATGCCCGCAGCAATGCCCGGCGAAGACGAACACCTCGGCGACCCCATCATTCTCGGATAATTTTCTTAAAAAGATCAGGCGGGTTTGTTCCCGCCTTTTTTTATGAAAGGATTATACAATGCTCTTTTCAAGCTTAACCTTTTTATTTGTTTTCCTGCCGACGGTACTCGGCGTATATTATATTCTGCCGATGAAGCTGAAAAACATCTGGCTTCTTCTTTCAAGCTTGTTTTTCTATTTCTACGGCGAGCCGAAATATCTGATTCTCATGGTTGCCGTTATTACCGTCAGCTATATTTTCGGTCTGATGACTGACCGTGCAGAAGGTAAAACACGTCTTGCGATAACAATTGCTTCGGTCGCCGTAAATCTTTCGGCACTTATATATTTCAAATATACCGACTTCTTTATCTCAACAATAAATTCCGTTTTTAATTCCGATATCGGTCTTTTAAAGCTTGCCCTTCCCATCGGCATAAGCTTTTTCACGTTCCAGGCTATCAGCTATAACATCGATGTTTACCGCAAAGATACTCCCGCACAGAAAAACCCCTTGAGCCTTGCGCTTTATGTTTCGCTTTTCCCTCAGCTTGTTGCAGGCCCGATTGTACGATATACGGATGTTATGCATGATCTGAAACACCGAACCCACTCATTTGATAAGTTTTCTCACGGCATCAGAAGATTCGCAATAGGTCTGGGCAAAAAAGTCATCATGGCTAACTCACTCGGTACGCTTTGCGAAACTTTCCGTGCAACTGACGAAAAATCAACGCTGTTTTTCTGGCTTTACGCCGTTGCATTTGCTCTTCAGATATATTTTGATTTCTCAGGTTACAGCGACATGGCTATCGGTCTGGGTCATATGCTCGGATTCAGATTTATGGAGAACTTCAACTATCCGTTCATATCTTCGTCCGTAACCGAATTCTGGAGAAGATGGCATATCTCTCTCGGAAGCTGGTTCAGAGATTATATCTATATCCCCATGGGCGGAAACAGAGTCAATAAGCTCCGTTTTCTTTTCAACATTCTCACCGTCTGGTTTCTCACGGGATTCTGGCACGGCGCTGACTGGACCTTCATTCTCTGGGGACTTTATTTTGCGGCGCTTCTGCTCTGCGAAAAGTTCATTTCAAAGAAAATCAAAGACAGAGTTCCGAAATTCATCAGCCATATCTATCTGATTTTTGTTGTTCTTATCGGTTTTGTTATCTTCAATGCAAACGGTATTTCGGGCGCATCGGAAGATCTCAGAGGCATGCTCACATCGGCTTATCCCCTCTCAAACGACATGACTCTCTATTATCTTCGCAGTTATGCCGTTCTGATTATAACCGCCGCAATCGGTTCAACTCCGCTTCTTAAAACGGCTTGCAAAAAGATAAAAGAAAACCATATCGGAAATAAGATTCTCACTCTTGCAGAGCCTGTTTTCGTTGCAGCGGTTCTCATTATCGTTACGGCATATCTCATCGACGGAACTTATAATCCGTTCCTTTATTTCAGATTTTAAGGAGGCATTGTTTTGAAGAAATTAAGAAACATTCTGTGCATTGCCTTTTTTGTGATATTCATTTTTGCAATAGCCGCATCATTCATCTTTAAAGAACCGATTTCCGTTCTTGTTTCGGAAAGAAGAAAAGCGGCTCAGTTCCCCGAATTTTCAGTTGAAAAGGTTATAGACAAATCATTCTTTGACGGCGTTGAGGATTATCTTACAGACCAGTTTCCTCTGCGTGACAAATTCAGGGCAATAAAAGCTTTTGTTCAGCTTAAGATTTTCAATCAAAAAGATAACAACGGAACTTATTTTGTTGACGGTCATATTTCGGAAATCGACGAAACTCTCAGCGAATCTTCGGTTGAAAATGCCGCAAAAAAAATGAATGCAATCTATGATAAATATCTCAAAGATAAAAACAATCGAATTTTCTATTCAATAATCCCCGATAAAAACTACTTCCTTGCAGATAAAAACGGTTATCCCTCATATGATTATCAAAAGATGACGGATATCATGAAAAGCAAAGTTTTTAACATGGAATACATCGATATTTTTGACTGTCTTACCATTGATGATTATTACGAAACCGATTCTCATTGGAAACAGGAAAATTTATCGGCTGTTGTTGAAAGGCTTGGCGAAAAAATGGGATTCGATGCAGTTGAAACAAATGCATATACCCCCGAAAATCTCGGCGATTTCAACGGCGTTTACGCTTCAAGGCTTGCTTTCGGAATTGAACCCGATAAGCTTATCTGCATGAGAAACGAAGTTACCGATTCCGCCGTTATTTTCAATGTTGAAACGCAAAAAAAATCTGTCGGAGTTTATGACGCTGACAAACTCAGCGGTAATGATAAATATGAATTCTTTTTCTCGGGCGCTGTTCCTATTATCACAGCTGAAAACCCTCTTAACCCCGACGGAAAAGAACTTGTTATCTTCCGTGATTCATTCGGTTCATCGCTTGCTCCTCTGCTTCTCGGAAGCTACGGAAAGATAACTCTCGTTGATACGAGATATATTTCCTCGCAGATTCTCGGTGAATATGTTGATTTTGAAAACTGTGATGTTCTGTTTATCTATAACACCCAGCTTCTCAATCAGAGTTCAATGCTTAAATAATTGTTGACATAGAATATAAAAAGATATAAAATATTATGGTAAAAATATTACCGAACGGAGTGTTGAAAATGGCAGTTAAAAAGCTTAAGTATTTTGCAGGCGGCAAGTGGCTTGATTCTTCCTGCGAAAAATACATGGACGTTTATAACCCCAGCACAGGCGAAGTTATCGCACAGACTCCCTGCTGCACAAAAGACGAAGTTAACGAAGCTATTGCTTGCGCAAAGGAAGCTTTCAAAACATGGTCAAACGAACCTGTTATGAAGAGAGTTCAGATTGTCTTCAAATTCCGTGAACTTCTCGAAAAGCATATGGATGAGCTCACAGAAATCTGCGCAAGAGAGCATGGCAAGGTTTGGAGCGAAGCAAAGGGCGATATCCTCAAGGTTAAAGAACCCGTTGAACTCGCTTGTTCAGCTCCCTCACTTCTCATGGGCGAAAGCATGAGAGACACATCATCAGGCTATGACACAACTCTTTACAGAGAACCCGTCGGCGTTTTCGCAGGCATCGTTCCTTTCAACTTTCCCGGTATGATTCCCATGGGCTGGATGTCACCCCTC
>JAZQTZ010000040.1:0-4819 GCA_045631105.1 Acutalibacteraceae bacterium | reverse complement strand
GCCTGTACCTGCTGATGTGGGAACAGCGATGAAATATGCCTTTTCGCCCATCTTGGGGAAGGTATAAACTCTCTTGCGGATGTCAATGAATCTCATTGCCATATCCATGAAGTCTGCTTCGGGATGTTCGTAGAGAACCCACATGATTTTTGCTGCGTCCATTGCTGAACCGCCGCCGAGAGCGATGATTGTGTCGGGCTTGAATGCTGCCATCTGAGCCGCACCGTTCTTTGCGTTGAGGAGTGTGGGGTCGGGCTGAACATCAAAGAATGTTGCGTGTGCAATGCCCATTTCGTCGAGCTTATCTGTGATGGGCTTTGTGTAGCCGTTTTCATAGAGGAATGTGTCTGTTACGATGAATGCTCTCTTCTTGCCCATAACGTTCTTGAGTTCGTCGAGTGCAACGGGAAGACAGCCTTTCTTGATATATACCTTTTCGGGTGCACGGAACCAGAGCATGTTTTCCCTTCTTTCTGCAACAGTTTTGATATTTACAAGGTGCTTTACGCCAACGTTTTCGCTTACGGAGTTGCCGCCCCATGAGCCGCAACCGAGTGTAAGTGAGGGAGCAAGTTTGAAGTTATAAAGGTCACCGATACCGCCGTGTGATGAGGGGGTGTTAACAAGGATACGGCAAGTCTTCATTCTTGCAGCGAATTCATTGATTTTTTCTGTTTCGGTAACTTCGTTTACATAGAGTGAAGAAGTATGACCGTAGCCGCCGTCTGCAACAAGGTGTTCAGCCTTGCAGAGTGCATCTTCAAAGTTTTCTGCCTTATACATTGCAAGAACGGGTGAAAGCTTTTCGTGAGCGAATTCTTCGCTGATATCAACGCTTTCTACTTCACCGATAAGAATCTTTGTTCCTTCGGGAACTGTTACGCCTGAAAGCTCTGCAATCTTTGCAGCGGGCTGACCAACGATTTTTGCGTTGAGAGCGCCGTTGATGATGATTGTCTTTCTTACCTTTTCTGTTTCAGCGGAGTTGAGGAAATAGCAGCCTCTTGCTGCGAATTCTTCCTTAACTGTATCATATATGTTTTCCATAACGATAACTGACTGTTCGGATGCGCAGATCATACCGTTATCGAATGTCTTGGAGTGGATGATTGTGTTAACAGCAAGAAGGATGTCTGCGCTGTCGTCAATGATAGCGGGAGTGTTACCTGCGCCAACGCCGAGAGCGGGCTTACCGCTTGAATAAGCAGCCTTAACCATGCCGGGGCCGCCTGTTGCAAGGATGATGTCAGCTTCCTTCATAACTGTGTTTGTCATTTCGAGCGAGGGAACATCAATCCAGTCGATGATTCCTTCGGGAGCGCCTGCTTCAACAGCAGCTTCAAGAACGAGCTTTGCAGCAGCGATTGTGCAGTTCTTTGCTCTGGGATGCGGAGAGATAATAATAGCGTTTCTTGTTTTGAGAGCAAGAAGGCACTTGAAGATAGCGGTTGATGTGGGGTTGGTTGTGGGAATAACCGCAGCAATAACACCGATGGGGTCTGCAACCTTCTTGATGCCGAATGCCTTGTCCTCTTCAATAATGCCGCAGGTCTTTGTATCCTTATAAGCATTGTAGATGTATTCTGAAGCGTAGTTATTCTTGATAACCTTGTCTTCAACGATACCCATGCCTGTTTCTTCAACAGCCATCTTTGCAAGTGGAAGTCTTGCTTTGTTTGCTGCAGAAGCTGCTGCAAGGAAAATCTTGTCAACCTGCTCCTGAGTATAGGTTGCGAAAACCTGCTGAGCCTTTCTCACACGAAGAATTGCTTCGGTGAGCTTTTCAACACCGTCGATGATTTCGTAAGTTTTTGTAGCCATTTTTTATCCTCCTGAATATGTTTTACATAATTGATAACTTGTTGTTAAGGTATGCGAGGGAAAGAGCAAGTCTTTCCTGTTTTAACAGTATGCCTTCGGGCACTTCAAGGTTGCACGGTGCAAAATTCCAGATTGCCGTTATTCCGCTTTCAATCATTCTGTTGCACACATCCTGCGCAGACCCTGCGCCGACTGTTATGATTCCGATTCTGACGTTATTCTGTTTGCAGAATTCATCAAAATTTTTCATCGGCAGAATTTCAATTGAACGGTTATAGCGGATTGCTGTTTCGTTGCAATCGAAAGCGGCGATGATTTTAACGCCGTAATCCTCAAAATCATCAAATTCGAGAAGCGCTTTTCCGAGCTTTCCCGCACCGACGAGGACTGCGCTTGTCATATCGCCCTGACCGAGATGAGCCTCAAGGCTTCTTATCAGGTCAACGGTTTTATATCCGACCTTCGGTTTTCCCGCACCGCTTACGGCGCTCAGGTCTTTTCTCACCTGAACTTCTCCGAGAGAAAGTTTTTTTGCAATCACAGTTGCGGAAATATACGGCACATCGTCAATCGGCAATTCCCGAAGCAACTGGAGATAATGCGGAAGTCTGCCCAATGTAGCTTTTGTTATTCCTGATTTTTCCACCGTGATTCCTCCTCTCTTTGACCATAGTTATCTTAACAAAACAAAAGCAAATTGAGAATTATTAAAATGTTCAATCAGTATTATCAATATCGATAACCCTTATATCGATACAAAAAAACAAGGCTCATCCGTTACGGACGAGCCTTGGAAATTTCACTATTCAAATGTTTCCGTTTTGATTCGCAGAGGGCTGTTATGAACTTTTTATCAAGTTCTGTCAGCTTATAGCCGTTTCTGTAAATCAGAACGTCTTTATATACTTTTTTATTGTCTATGCATTTTTTCTGCACAAGATTATATCTTTCGAGAACACTCGGCGGTGCAGGTGAAACCCACATAAACGTTTCGGGGTTCTGCGAAAGCAAATCAAACTGGCTTGCTCTTTCAAAAATAAAAATTCTGCGTTCGATGTTATCGGGCAACTCCGATTTAACAACCTTTGCAAGCGGAAGCGACGGCACATAGGGGTCGGCATGCGCAATTTCAATATAATCTGTCAGGTCGTCAAAAGTAATAACATCTTTTTGTGCAAGCGGATTATCAGCACTCATTATCAGGCAATAGGAAAACTCCGTTACCATTTCGTAAGTGAGCGCCTTTTCTTCAAGCATCGATTTGAAATACTTATCATAATTTTCCGCATAACGGATGATGCCGAGCTTATAATCATGATTGAGAATGTTGTTGATTGTTCTCTGCGAATTGGTTTCTTTATAGAAGATTTCGCAGGCATCCTTTGAAAGAGTTTTGGAAAACTCTGCAAACGCATCGGAAATATAGCAGGCACGCGGAACAGAAATCGAGAATTTCTGTTTCTTAGCCTGACCGCTTTTATACATATTCTCAACCTGGTCAATCTGCTTGAGGATATCTTTTGCGTAGCCGATAAACTCTTCGCCCTCGGGAGTGAGCACCATGCCTTTTGCCGTGCGGTCAAAAACAGTTATTCCCAAATCCGCTTCAAGTTCCTTTATTGAACGGCTGATATTGGGAAGCGCAACATAAAGACTTTCCGCCGCTTTGTTGAGCGAACCGACCTTCGCAACCTCAACAGCATATTTCATATGCAGTATATTCATTTATCTCACCTCTGTATGAGTTGGTATAAATATACAACTATTATACAATATGTTTGCTTTTTTTCAAGTATTATTATTCTATTTTATTTATAATCTTTGTTTTCTCTAAAAGAATAACCGCAACAGGGATGAACACAATCTGAAGAATAATTCCGGGAATTGCATTCGTTACCGCAGCCGCCCAGAAAGCGGCAAATCCGAATTCCGATGCATCCAGTCCCATGCAGACAAACTGAACTGCGCCCCAAACAAGTCTGCCGATAATCATGGAAACAATGAGCGAGCAATATATGTATCCTTTCTTTTTCGGGAATGCACGGTAGAGAACGCCGCTCAAAAGTCCGTAAGCCGCAAGTTCAAACGCCATCGCAAAAGCACCGGGATACAGCGGCGGCATACCCAAAGTGAGCGAACGCAAAAGAGGCGCGATAATGCCGACAGCAAGTCCCCACGGTCCTCCGCAGACAAATCCGCAAAGAATAACGGGAATATGCATCGGGCAGAGCATATTGCCTATCTGCTGAATCTGACCCGTCAGAAACGGCAGCACAATTGCAAGAGCAAGAAACATTGCCGCAAACGCAAGCTTAACAAGATTTCTTTGTTTTTTCATCGCAGCCTCCTGAAAATAATATCCAAACGGATTATACTACATCGGCTTCACAAATGCAAGACGGCATCCTTTTTCGGGATGCCGTCTTATTATAAAACATATTAATTATTCGCCGAGGAAATATCTGCCGTAAGCATCTGCTGCCTTGAGAGCTGCGCAAACCTTTTCGGGAGTTACTTCGAAAGGCATATTATGGAGTGTATCTCCCTCTGCACAAGCCGCTGCTGCAACTGCCATAAGCTTTTCGTCTGTTACTTCAGTAATGCCGAGTTCTTTGAATGTTACAGGAAGACCGAGTTCGATGCAGAAGCTGATTACTCTTTCGAGTTCGTCGCCGTCAACATTCTCGAGAACAAGCTGAGTGATTGTACCGAAAGCAACCTTTTCACCGTGATACATATGATGACATTCGGGAAGTACGGTGAGACCGTTGTGAATAGCGTGTGCACCTGCAAGGCCGCCGCTTTCAAAACCGATACCGCTGAGAAGGGTATTTGCTTCGATAACCTTTTCAACTGCTTCTGTGCAAGCGCCTGCTTCAAGAGCAATCTTTGCCTTTACGCCTTCATCCATAAGTGTATCAAAGCAAAGCTTTGCAAGTGCCATTGCAGCGCAAGTTACCTTGCCGCCTGCACAGGTGCCTGCATCCTTTGCCATAAC
>JAZQTZ010000039.1:0-37776 GCA_045631105.1 Acutalibacteraceae bacterium | reverse complement strand
GATAAGATATCCCATGGCGTAAGCCAGTAAGACCCCTCATGGACTATGAGGTTGATAGGTTGCATGTGTAAGCGTGGTGACACGTTCAGCTTGGCAATACTAATAGGTCGAGGGCTTGACCATATTTAATCTAGTTCACTTTACTTTCTCTTATCCAATCTTTGTTCAGTTTTCAGGGTGTATAAAAAACCGAGTTTTATTTTAACCGTCTCTATGAGACGGTTTTATTTATATTTTCTGTATTCGGAGGATATTATGAAAAAAATTATCTCATCACTTCTGATTTTTATTTTCTTATATGTTATCGGATTTAATGCTTTTTCATTTTTTGTTGACGGCAAGGATAGTGGCGTTGAGTGGGATGGTTCTTCTGTTTACAAGCTTGTCGACGGTGAGAGCAATTGCGGCGTTAATTTCGGACTTGTAAAGGTTAAGTTTGATTATGACGAAAATGCAGTCTGTCTTTGTTTTCATTTTATTGATCCTGAATTATTAAGTGATAACAATTTAGCTGGTATTTCTATTACGGTTGATGATTCAGCATCGTATGAAATTGTTTCATCCGATGGTATTAGTTCAGAAAATATTGATTCATATAGCTTTGACGGTGCAATTTGTATTGATGAAAATAATGGTGCAACTTGTGAAATAAGAGTCGGAATTAAATCCAGTTTGCCCGAAAGTGTTGATTTTGTTGTTCGTTTTATAGATTCTCATGGTTATTATTCGGATTACTATTATTTTACGATTTCAAATGAAATGTATGATGTTACAGAACCAATAATTATTAATCCTACAGGCGACAATAACGATCCTGCTTATAATCCTGATAATACTACGTTTCCTTCCGAAAAAACAACAAAGCTTAAAACTACCAAATCTACAACTGCTAAGAAAACTACAACAAAAAAATCTACATCTTCAACTTCGAAACGTGAATCGGAAATGATAATAACATCACCTTACACTTATACACGACGTCAGAAAACAACCGTAACCAAGAAACCTGAAACAGAAAGTACGGTTTCAAAAACTAAAGAATCTGCAAAATCAAATAAGGTGATTGAGAAAATTCATTATTATGAAAAGGAAATTTATATTTCGGAGGTTTATATTACACAAACTCAAGAACTTTCATCAACTGTTGACGTTACTACTGCAACAGAAACGGTTCTTGCCGATGAAACAACTGTTTCATTATCAAAAGGAACGAAATATAAAAAGATTTTTTCTGCTGTTGGTTTGCTCGGATTTATTTTGCTTGCTTTTATCGGTGTTCGTACAGCTAACAAGTCCAAAAATATTACATAAAATAATAAATATATTGAAATATTCTTCGATATCATGCTATACTCATAAAAAATGATAAATTCTTTCGGAGGATGAAACTATGGGTAATGTTATTGATATTAACCGTAACTGGAAATTTCATCTCGGAGATTCTTTGGGCGCCGACTACATGGGATATGATGACGGTGCATGGAGAATTATAAATGTTCCTCATGATTGGTCGGTTGAACATATTTTTGATAAATCAAATGCCAGCGGTACGGGTTATCTTCCCGGCGGAACTGCCTGGTACAGAAAGCATTTTATTCTTCCCGATGATATTTGCGGGAAGCGTGTCAGAATTACCTTCGGCGGAATTTACAAGCATTCACGAGTCTGGATAAACAGCAATTATCTTGGCGGTTGGGCATATGGTTATTCAACCTTTACATTTGATATTTCGGAATTTGTCCGCGCAGGTGAGAATGTAATCAGCGTTTGTGTTGAACATAACGAGGTTGCAGATTCAAGATGGTTTACGGGAAGCGGAATTTACAGGGATGTTACTCTTGAAATTTCGGATATGAATTGTTTTGAAAAGAACGGTGTTTTTGTTTCAACCTCAGAAATCATAAATGATAACGCATTTTTAAATATTGAATATAAAACTATCGGATGTGACGGCGCGGAATTTTTTGCTGAAGATGATAAAGGGAATGTTGTTGCAAATATAAAAGTTGGCGGCGAAAGCGGAAACGCAAAGCTTGAAATTCCGGGAGCAAATATTTGGTCACCCGATAATCCCGTTATGTATAATCTTCGTTGTGATTCATTTAAAAATGATGAAGTTACCGATGAGATAATCATTCCTTTCGGAATCAGAACAGCTGTATTTGATGCAGATAAGGGATTTTTCCTCAACGGCAAAAATATGAAACTCAAGGGAGTTTGTGTTCATCATGATGCAGGTGCGCTCGGTGCGGCTGTGCCGACAAGCGTATGGGAACGCCGTCTGAAAAAATTCAAAGCGGCAGGGTGTAATGCACTCCGAACGGCGCATAATCCTCCTTCATCAGACTTGCTCGATTTATGCGATAAAATCGGACTGCTTGTTATGGATGAAGCTTTCGATGAATGGGAAGGCTCAAAAAACAAATGGTGGCAGGGTCATAATGTCTATCCCCCCAAGCGTTTCGGATATGCCGAGGATTTTCCGATGTGGCATAAAGCTGACCTTGAGGCGATGGTGCTTCGTGACAGAAACCATCCGAGCATTATTCTCTGGTCAATCGGAAATGAGATAGATTATCCCAATGATCCGTATGTTACTCCTCTTTTTGATGAGGTTCTGGGCAATAACGATGCCAATAAACCTGCGCAGGAAAGACGATATGATGATAAAAAGCCCGATGCAAGGCGTCTGACAACGGTTGCAAAGAAGCTTGTTGATATTGTTCATGCAGTTGACAGCACACGCCCTGTTCTTTCTGCGCTTTCTTTCCCCGAATTATCAACAAGAACGGGATTTTTTGATGTTCTTGATGTTGCGGGATATAACTACCGTGAACATTTTTATGAGGAGGACCACAAACGTTTTCCCGATAAGGTTATTTTCGGCAGCGAAAACGGACATTCACCCGAAGCATGGTATGCGGTCAGAGATAATGAATATATCTGCGGACAGTTTTTATGGACGGGAATTGACTTCCTCGGAGAATGCAGAGGATGGCCTTTCAGAATTTCGCAGGCTGGCATGCTTGACCTTTGCGGAAACGAAAAGCCTCTTTATTATCAGCGAAAAGCATTGTGGACAGACACACAATTTGTTAAAATTGCGGTTTCAAGAGGTGCGAAAGATAAAACAAGCGTATGGTCCGATAATTTTGTTTACTCCGCAAATGAAGGTGAAACGGTTTCTGTAAGCTGCTACACCAATTCGGATAAAGCAGAGCTTTTCCTCAACGGAAAATCTCTCGGAGAAAAGATTCTCACCGATGCCGACGGATGCCGTGTTACATGGGAATTCCCTTATGAATCGGGCATTCTTACTGCGAAAGCAGGGGATGCGGAGGATACATTATGTACGCCTGAAATCGCAGAAAAAATTAGCTTTGATATGTATGAAAATCAGGGCGATTGCATTCAGCTCGAAGTTTCAATTCTTGATAAAAACGGTAACATAGCTTCGGCGGATGATAAGGTTATTTATTATCAGCTTATCGGCGACGGTGAAATTCTCGGAATTGAAAACGGCAAACCCGATGACCTGATCTGCTATGCTGAAAACTACCGTTCAACTTATAACGGAAAAGCGATAGTATATGTCAGAAAGAATTCAGAAAAAATCCGCCTTTATGCTTTCACAAAAGACGGTCTGAATGCAGAAAATGAATTATAAAAAATTAACGGTGCAGAATCAACTGCACCGTTTTTGCTTATATTTTGATTTTAAAAACAGCCTTTTTGATTGTTTCGCTGTTCATTTTAATGCAGGGCTTGTGGGTATCCTGAGGAGCAAGGAAAACGAATGTGCCTTCTTCAAGGGCAATTCTTGAAGCTTCAGCTGTCTGACCCTTGAAAAATTCGATGTCAGGTTTATAACCCGTTGATTCTGTTGCGAATTCAATGGGTAAAACATCGATATATTCGCCGCCGCTGATTGCATACTGCAAATCATGAAAATCTCTGTGTGCTTCATAATCGCCGCCGTTTTCGGGGGAATATTCCGAAATGCCGACTTTTATTCCTTCTGCAACGTCGTAGCCGCCGCATTCAAGGGCTTTCATATCGTTTTCTTCAACGAATTTTGCAATTGCTTCAAAAGCGGGATTGAGTGCAGAGTAATTCTTAAGGTTTTTTATTGTGTCGTAAATCATTGATTATTCTCCTTTTTATGGAAAAGATAGGACCCGATAACGGGGATTATAACCATTATAATCGTTATTGCCATAAAAATCCATACCGTTTTTAAAAAAGATAAAGCAATTATCAAAAGTCCGCCGATGAACCATACTTTTCCGGTAAGTCTGTGGGTGTAATTCCAGTTTTCTTCGCTTTCAAGTGTCCAGGGAACTTTTATGCCGATGGTGTGGCTCTGTTTGCACTTAGGCATGTAGTTACCGAGAACGATAAACAGAATACCGAAGAAAAACGGGAAAATTGTGTTGATATCAAGATTATAACCGAGAGCGACCGAATAAATAATTCCGTTTGTAAATACAGAAAGAACGGGTGTAATCCAGAGAACAAGGTTCAGATTCTTTTTGGTTATATCGCTGTTTTTCGGGTCAAGAGTAGTAACCAGAATGCAAATCCAATGGAGCACAAACAAGAAAAGAGGCATCATAAAAACTGCTGTTCCTTTTCCGCTCCATCCGTCAACAACTCCCTGCGCATTAAAATGAATGGGGATTTCTTCAGGGAGTTTATCCCACAGAAGCAGACCTGCAACAATGGGCAGAAGAATAACAATTGAAGTGATAACCATCATCTTAAGATTCTTTTTAATCATTCTGAGCATCTCCTTTCAGATCGGTTATCCAGAGCATAATTTCCTCAAGAACCGATACATTGAGTTCATAATAAATATATTTCCCGTCACGTTTATCTCTTATAAGATCGGCATCTTTAAGAACAGAAAGATGTCTTGAAACGGCGGCAAAGCTGACGGAAAATTTTTCAGAAATATCACCTGCCGACATTGACCCTTTTTTCAAGAGATTAAGAATTTCGCGCCTTGTAGGGTCTGCAAGAGCCTTAAGAGTATTTTGTATACTCACAAAACCACCTCGGTCACTTAACATTTAACTTAATTGTTAAATGAATTGTATAATAAAACGGGTGCATTGTCAAGCATTGCAAATAAAAATAATGCTTGAATATATTTCCCGGATACATTAAAATATATATGATTGGAGTGATAAGATGATAATGAAATATATTTGTGTAATTCTTGCTTTTTTTCAGACAGTAACTTTTTCTGTTTTTACAAATAAAAAAACTCAGACAATCGGTGTTAATCAATATGAAACACATCAGACATTTGAAACTTTCGGAACAAGTTCATGTTGGTGGTCGCAGACGATATCCGATGAAGAAACAGCAAGAGAGATTGCAAGGCTTCTTTATGATGACGAAACGGGTCTGGGTCTTGATGTTTACCGCTATAATGTCGGAGGCGGTGAGGCGGATAATCCCGATTGCCGAATATGGGATGTCAACCGACGCACCGAAAGTTTTTATGTGCTCAATCCCGAAACCGGGGAATATGAATATGATTTTACCCGTGATGCAAATGCAATAAGAATGCTTGATATGGCTGTTGAATACGGTGCAGAGGAAATAATCCTTTTCTGCAACAGTCCTCATTTTTCAATGACTGCAAGCGGTCATGCATCAGGCGGTCTTGAACCCAATGTTTCCAATCTCCCAAAAGAAAACTATGATGAATTTGTTGATTATCTTCTGACAATTGCTGATTGGTTTGTTGCAGAGGGATATCCCGTAACGGCGATTTCGCCCATAAATGAACCTCAGTGGTCATGGGGCGGAGAGTGGGTCGGTCAGGAGGGATGCCATTATACGGCAGACGAAGCAGTTGAGCTTCTTGAACTTTTTGCCGTCACAATGAAAGAAAGAAGTTCGCCCTATAAACTCAGCGGGCCCGAAAGCGGTGAGCTTTCACCCGGATATTATGAATATATAGACAAATTCTTTGCGAGCGAAATTCTTAATGAATTCTGCGATACTTATTCGGGACACAGCTATTGGATTGATAACAAATATGACCTGAAAACAATGGCAGGCGATAAATTCAGAAATGAATATCCTGATAAAAAACTCGAAATGAGTGAATGGTGCGAATTGCCGATGACTCTTGATTCAAGAACAATTGACAGCGGTCTTTATATGGCAAATATCATTATTCAGGATCTCAATCTTCTCGGAGCTGTTTCGTGGCAGAGTTGGACGGCAGTCAACGGCGACGGTGTTCTTGATATCGTAAACGGTGAACTTATAAAATATAACAGATATTATGCATACAAGCATTTTTCCCGGTTTATAAAAGAAGGTATGACCCGTGTTACGGTAATGGACAGCTTTGAAGATGAAAGCAGTATTGTTTCAACAGCATTCAGAGGCGACGGCGAAACAGTTCTCATTCTCGTTAATAACGCCGAAGACTCTAAGGGTATCAAGCTTTATGGCTGTTATAAATCGATGGATGTTTATCGGACCGATGCCGAAACAAACTGCGAAAAAATATATTCGGATGAGTTTGAAAGAAATCTTACACTTTCCGAAAAAAGCATAACAACAATTGTACTGGAGGAATATAAATGAATACAATTATAAAATTTTTTGCATATGTTCTTTCTCTCATAGTAGCCTTGCCCGGTATTATTTCTTCGGGCGGAGAAACAATAAACGATTATGAATTCAATATCGATGTGTCTCAGCAGGGTGAAATTCTGCCCAATGCGGTGAGCAACATAAACATCTGGAATGCTTATGATTCAACCGAATTTTCGGACCCTAAAATAAACGAGGAACATAATATTGCCGATTTCGTTGAGTATGTTCAGCTTATGCAATGCACGGGCGGTAACGCTTCAAGAGATTTGTTTGTTGACCCTTACAACTATGATGTGCTTGATGACTATGATTTCTCAAAGCTTATTGCAAATTGCAGAGGAATTGTTTCAATCGGAATGAAGCCTCATCTCAAGCTCGGAAGTGTTCCTCTCAAATATTCGGCAAAAGCAAATATCGGAGCAGATTTCGGAACGAACATCTATCCTCCCGATGATTATGATGTTTACTATAATTATATGGCCGCCATGGCGCAGGCTCTTGTTGATGAATTTGGTGCAGAAGAAGTTCTTTCGTGGCGATTCGGTGTCATGACTGAATATGAAAATACTCAATGGTTTATTTCGGAGGACGGTTCACCCGAAAAAACGGCAGAAGCCTATTGCAAGCTTTATGACTATACCGTTGATGCCTTGCAGAAAACAATCGGAGAAAATGTTTTTGTCGGAGCTCATTCAATGACCGTTACCGAAGGTTTATGGGATGAAAAAATATTTATCGAACACTGTGCAAACGGCATGAATTACAAAACGGGAAAAACAGGAACAAGAGTATGCTTCCTCTCAGGTTCGTTTTATGATTATGCACCCGGAGAATTTACAAAAGGTAAAACTCTTCCCGAAACAATCGGATATCTTAAGGAGTGCGCCGAAAATGCAGGACTCAAAAATCTGATTTTCGGTATAGATGAGGGTAGAATTCTTTGCGGAAATACCTCGGGTGCCGATGATAATCAGCTTCTTTCGAGAACTGTCGGATATACCTATCAGGCAGCATATGATGCAAGACTTTATAAGCAGCTTTTTGATTCTAACGGTGATTATTTTTCATCATGGAGCTATCTTTCAGGAGGGCTTTTTAACGGCAATCCGACCGTAAGCTGGCATGTTGCGAAAAATATTGCTCTATTTAAAGGTCTTAAAAGAATTCAAACAGAAAACACCAAAAACGGTGTGCTTTATAAAACGGAGGTTGATGCTGTTTCGGCTTATGATGAGGCAAATCAAACCGTTCGTATTATGGCATATAACTTCAGAAATGATGCTGAGTATAACAAAACCGCAGACCTTAAATTTAACATAAATTTACCGCAGTTCAGCAACAAAAAAGTCAAGGTTACCTCATATGTTATCGATGATAACTGCAACTATTTTGATGAATGGATTGAGGACAGAAAAACTTACGGCATAGGTGATGACTGCTTTGCATGGTCGCCCGAAGACCCGCAGATTGACTCTTATACAACGCTGAAAAACCAGGCCGCAAGAGATATTTATTTCAATCAGCTTCGTGAAAAATATGCTGAATGTTCCCGTCTTCTTCCCGAAGAAAAAACATATACAGTTGAAAACTCAACGCTGACTTTTGAAACAACGATTGAACCAAACGGCGTTATATTCTATGAAATAACTCTTTGTGAATAAAAAATCAGGGACTGTCTCACCGAGAAGGTGAAACAGTCCCGTGTTTTTATTGATTGATAAGAAGCATTGCGTCGTTGGTGTAAAGGATATCAAGTGTTTTGAGAATCTGATTATATACAATGAAAACTCCGTAAACGCAGGTGTCAGTTTCTTTGACGAGGTCATATGAAACAACCGTACAGCCGTCGGTAACTCCGGTAGTACTTTTTCCTGCAAATTCCGCATCGATAAGCTCGTTGATATACGCATCAACCTCGGCTTCCGAAACGCCGACAAAAGCTCTCTCGTATCCGAAATCCCATGTCCATGATTTTGCGTTAAGCGAACCGATAAAATCATTATCAAGTCTGTTTTTGTTTTCGTCATATTCGCTGTAAAGACCTGTGTTTTTTGAAAAACCGTTGAATTTCGGGAATGTGTTTGTCAGAACAAGAGGGAAATTATCTTTGCATTCCGTTATATCAATAACAACTGTTATTTCGCCTTTTTCGTTATATTGACTTGCGGCAATTCGGATAAGTTTCTGACCGTTTTGCCATGCACCGTTAAAACCTTCTCTGAAGTATTTTGCAGGCGAGTCGATTTTTTTAGCGCCGCCTGTATATCCTGCTTTGAGAATTTCGTTTGTGAATCTGTAGATTTCATTTTCGGGGCAGGTGAACTGAATGCTGACCCACTCGGAGCTGTAATTCTCATTGGGCTGATTGAGTTCAATAATAACATCATGTGTGCCGTTAGGAGGAGAGGGAAAATTCTCGGGAAGAAGATTGGAATTCCAATCGGAGATGTTATTGGTATTGCCGTTTTTTGATGAGTTTTCAGATGTTGTTGAAACTGCGTTTTCTGTTAACAACTGATTGGAAGTTGTTGTTTCCGTATTGTTGTTTCCGTTATCGGAGCAAGCACAAAGAAACAACATTAAAAATGCAAGCATTAATGCAATAGTTTTTTTCATAAAAACACTCCAATTTTTTTGTCGGAGATATTTTACCATGATAACAAAACTTTGTAAAGAAAAAAGTACACACTATACATATCTTGAAAAATATGATATAATATCTCGGAAAAAGGAGGGAGAGAATGCCCAGAAATATAGACTATACCGTAACAGCAGAATATGACGGCAGAAAGGTTATCCATTTTCTCAGAGGATACTGCGGCTTTTCTTCCCGACTTATGAGAAAAGTGAAATATGCCCTCATGCTCAACGGCGAAACAACCCGCACTATTGATAGAATAAAATGCGGCGATATCATCAGCGTCTGCATTCCCGATGATGATGCTTTGCCCGAAATAACCGAAGCGGAAATTGATATTGTTTATGAGGATGAGGATATCCTTGTTATAAACAAATCGCCGTTTATGGCGATGCACCCGACCCATAATCATCAGGGCGATACCCTTGCAAACGCAGTAACGGCTTATCTTACGAAAAAAGGAAAAAGCGTTGCTTTCAGAGCTGTCGGAAGGCTTGACAAAGGAACTTCGGGTCTTGTTGTCTGTGCAATCAATCCGCTTTCAGCTTGCAAACTTTCGGGTAAAATTGAAAAAGAATATGCGGCGCTTGTTAAGGGTGAGTTGACAGGAGAGGGGAGAGTCGATGTTCCGATTTACAGACCAGACCCGATGAAAACCCTGAGAGCTTGCTCATATGAACTTGGCGTTGAGGAAGCGATAACGAATTGGTATGCAGAAAAAAACTTTGACGGCGCAACCCTTCTCAGGCTTCGTCTTGAAACGGGCAGAACGCATCAGATAAGGGTGCACATGGCGTTTACGGGTCATCCGCTCGCAGGTGATACGATGTACGGCGATTTTATTCCTGAAATCGGTCATCAGCTTCTGCATTGTCGTAAATGCTTTTTCGAGCATCCCGTAACGGGCGAAAAAATGGCGTTTGAAGCGGAATTTCCCGAGGATTTCGGTAATGTGTTGAAGAGTTTCGGCTATACTGAATAATTATTCGGTCAGTATAATGGTTTTTATTATAAAAATACAAAACTGCTTTACTTTTTATAATATTAATGATATAATAACAGCATCCTAAAACTATGGAGGTAAAATCATGAAAAAGCTTATTAAAATTCTCGCAATTGTTATGGTTGTAGCTCTTTCCGCAACTCTTTTCTATGCTTGCGGCGGCAAAGAAGAAGATGACAATGTTCTCACTATGGGCACAAATGCACAGTTCCCTCCCTATGAATACTATGAGGGCGAAACAATCGTCGGTATCGATGCAGAAGTAGGCGCACTTATCGCTGAAAAACTCGGCATGGAATTCGAAATCAAAGATATGGATTTTGGCGGCATTATCAGCGCTGTTGAAAACGGTGTTGTTGATATGGGTATGGCAGGTATGACCGTTAACGAAGAAAGACTTCTTCAGGTTAACTTCTCAACAAGCTATGCAAAGGGTGTTCAGGTTGTTATCGTTAAGGAAGGCTCCGAGATAGCAACTCTCGATGATCTTGCAGGCAAGCTCATCGGCGTTCAGGAAGCAACAACAGGCGATATTTATTCAACAGATGAATTCGGCGAAGAAAGCGTTAAGAGATATCAGAACGGTGCAGCAGCAGTAGCAGCTCTCCAGAGCGGCATCGTTGATGCTGTTATCATTGATAACGAACCCGCAAAGGCTTTTGTTGAAGTTAATGAAGGTCTCACAATTCTTGAAACAGCATATGCTGAAGAAGATTACGCAATCGCAGTTGCAAAGGATAACACAGAGCTTCTTGAAAAGATTAACCAGGCTCTTGCAGAACTCACAGCTGACGGTTCAATCGATGCAATCGTTAATAAGTACATTCCCGCATAATTATAATTTTGTGTATCAGAGGGGCTGTTGAAAATACAGCCCCTTGAGTTTGTTTGAAAGGCAGATTAAGGCATGAGAGATTTCAGAATGTCTAAAAAGGCATTTACGGCATTGTTGCTTGCAGTTATTGCAGTTCTTGCCGTAAGTTTTGTTTCACCTGCATTTGCTTCTGCAGCTGAGGCTGTGAAAGAGGGTACGAATGCTTCGGGATTTTTGGTTGAGCTTAAAGATAATATAGTTGAAGTTTTTGATGAGCTTAAAACTGATGTTTATAATGTTCTTATCAAGAACGATAACTATAAGCATATAACCGACGGTCTTCTTATTACAATTGAGATAACTCTTGCGGCGCTTGTTATCGGTCTTTTCCTCGGATTTTTGGTTGCAATTATCCGTTCAACCCATGATAAGACAGGAAAATTCAAGTTCCTCAATTCAATATGCAAGCTTTATCTTACAGTTTTCAGAGGAACACCCGTTATTGTTCAGCTTCTTATAATTTATTATTTGTGGCTCGGTAAAGAAGGGGTTCATGAAAATATTGCGGCGATTGTTGCCTTTGGTATCAACTCGGGCGCATATGTTGCCGAAATAGTCCGTTCGGGTATCATGTCAATTGATAACGGACAGTTTGAAGCAGGCAGAAGTCTTGGTTTCAACTATGTTCAGACGATGATTCATATCATCCTTCCTCAGGCACTTAAAAACGTTCTTCCCACTCTTGCAAACGAATTCATTGTTTTGCTTAAAGAAACCTCTGTTGCAAGCTTCATCGCCGTTAAAGATATGATGAAGGGTGCAAATGCACTTGTAGGATTTACTTATAATATGAACGTTCCTTACATAACCGTTGCGCTGATTTACCTTGTTATGGTTCTTGTTCTCCAGAAGGGTGTCAGCCTGCTTGAAAGGAGGCTTCGTAACAGTGACCACTGATAACGTTCTGATAAAAGTAACGGGACTTCAGAAGAATTTCGGTTCGCTTGAGGTTCTCAAAGATATCAACACAGAAATCAAGAAGGGCGAGGTTGTTGTTGTTATCGGACCTTCGGGTTCGGGAAAGTCAACCTTCCTGCGTTGCCTCAACCGTCTTGAAGAGCCTTCGGGCGGAAAAATTGAGCTTGATGGTGTTGATATTACCGATAAACGTGTAAATATCAATAAACACCGTGAAAAGATGGGCATGGTTTTCCAGCAGTTCAATCTTTTCAATAATCACACAATCCTCAAGAACATAACTCTTGCGCCTGTTAAACTCGGTCTTATGAAAAAAGATGAGGCAGAAAAGAAGGCTATGGAACTTCTTAAAAGAGTTGGTCTTGAAGAAAAAGCAAAGGCATATCCTTCACAGCTTTCGGGCGGACAGAAGCAGAGAGTTGCAATTGTCCGTGCTCTTGCAATGAATCCCGAGGTTATGCTTTTTGATGAACCTACATCTGCGCTTGACCCCGAAATGGTCGGCGAAGTTCTTGATGTTATGAAAGAACTTGCTCAGTCCGGAATGACAATGGTGGTTGTAACCCACGAAATGGGCTTTGCGAAGGAAGTTGGTTCGAGAGTTGTTTTTATGGACGAGGGTGTCATTATGGAAGAAAACACCCCCGAAGAATTTTTCGCAAATCCCAAGAATCCCAGACTCAAGGATTTCCTTTCGAAAGTTCTTATTTAATCAGAGAGTGACAGTAAGGCGGTGAAATTATGGTTGAAAGAATCAAAGTCTTTGCGTACAAATGGAAATACGAAGCCGTTATTTTTCTTGCAACCATGATTCCCGTTCTTTTGAATATCGATAAACTTTCCGAAATCCATCATATGTTTGTTTTGCACTATCTTCCTGATTTTTCAATGGGTATAAATTCCAGAGTTCTCGTAGGTTCCGTTGTGAAACTTCTGAATCCTAACCCCACGGAAGAATGGCTAACAAATTTTGCAATCGTATTCCTTATTCTCGGAATGATTCTTACATCAATTGTGCTTGGCAAGGTTGTTAAAAAATCGACAAGCGAAAACAAGTTGTCGGTTTGGGTGTTTATCCTGTTTTTTGTTTCAGGCGCATACACAATCTCGCTGTTCTCGCGGTTTTTCGGCATGCTGGATATACATATGTATATCCTTGCAATTCTTGCCGTTGTTTTTGCGGGCAATAAATATTTGCGCTGGCTTGTTCCCGTTTTGTGCGTTGCAGGAGTGTTTGTAAATTACGTGTTTACAATATCTTATTTCATAATTGTGCTTCTTGCGATGCTTTATTATGCGGATAAAAACGAGAAAAAAGCATGCGATATTGCCGTGTTTGTTATAACAGTTATTTCGGTTGTTGCACTTACGGCATACTTTGTTTTTGAAGCGCACAATCATATGTTTATGACATATGAAGATGCATTGATGTTGGTTGAAGGAAAAATCGGCCATTCATTTACCGAAGAACAGAAAGAATACCTTTTGATTTATCTTTTCAGAGTGCATCCCGAATCAGCAAAGCTCTACGGCGTTGAGATTAAAGATGCATCACCGATGCAGTTCATTTATATCTTTATAAAATTCATTCTTGAAAACAGAACAGGTAGCGGCGGCAGATTTTCTCTTGCCCTTGTTACTATTCCCGTTATTCTTGTGTTCTCGATAATCTGGATTATGTGTATTAAGAACACCGAGAAAAAAGGGAAAAAGTTCGTTTATCTCTGCGCCATACTTTCTTTTCTCTTTATTCCTCTGTGTTGTCTGCTTTCAACGGATTATATCCGTTGGATCGGCGCTGTTGTAATGTGCCAATATGCTATGTGTTTCCTGATGTTTTATGTCAGGGATGAGGCGTTTGACAAAACAGTCGGAAAACTCAGAGCAATATTTTCTGAAAACAAAATCATTCTGATAATTATTTATCTTGTTTATCTTTCAAGCGCATATGTCAGTCTGGTAACTTAAAAAGTTAACGCTGTTTCACTGTAAAAAGTGAAACAGCGTTTTTGTGCTTTTAGGTGTGTTCAAAAATTCAACGCATTTTATGCATCGGATACATCTTTATTCTTGCTTATTTTGCATGAAATTTTTTCGTATGTTTTTTCAATAAGACGTCCCGAATCAAGCTCTGAATCGCAAAGTGCAAGAAGAAGAACAAACGCGGTAAATGTTCCTCCCGCAGCGATGCTGTATTCGCAGAGCTGAGTGAGAGGCATTGTTGCGATTGCAACAAGATATCCGATAACCTCGATAAACGGTTTTTTGTTTTTGATTGACTGAACGGCGAAAATAACGAAGCATATTGCAGGGATAAGAATGGGAATAACATATTTTATGTTGGATTTGAATGTGATAAGTGCAATGGTGAATTGTCTGTAATAAACCATAACACCGAGAGCAACAAACAGAATGATTTCGCTTATTGCGAAAATGATTTTTTCTTTTTTATAATCGGGAACGATGATGTTGTTTTCAGCTTTTTTGGATTTTTTCTTTGAAACAGTCTTGGGCTTTTCGAAAATATATGAGAATCCAACCAAAGAAAGGCAGATTGTTGCCGGAATGGACATTACGGAGGAACTGCCGATCTGGGGAACGAAGGCAGTTATGAGATTGAGAACGGCAATAACGGGAAGCATATAAATATTTCTGCAAAGAAGCAGCGAAACCGAAACAACGCCGATTGCCGTAAGAATGTAATATCTTATTACGGAGTTGTGAAGAACAACAACGAGCGCATACATGATAACGATAAGCGCCAGAATGTCAATTGCTTTAAGGTTCTTTCTGAAATTTTCGGAAAGTTTGGATGTGATAAGAATCGTAAGGGGAACAAATGCAATAAGCAGATATATGATATGTTCTGCAACAAAGAGCGATGTCTGCGTCAGGGCAAAAACGGACCTGAAGTTTAGCGCGGCAAAAATAACAAGACTCGTGATGAGCAGTTCTTTTGAAATTTTAGGAAACTTTGATAACATGATTTATCCCACTTTTCTTAATAGTATTTTACTTCGGGTTTATAGCAGTCAGAGGTGAAAAGCGCAGCAGACTGATTTCGTCCGTACCATACAACTTTGCACGCATATTCATACAAATCCATGCAAGGAATAATGTCGCTGACCGATATAATGTTTTTCTTTTTTTCAAGAGGTGAATATTCTCCTGTGTATATTCTGTTGAAATAACTGTAAAAATCGTAGTCGCTCTTAATTTCACAGTGGCATATTCCGTCATATCTTTTCAGAATACTGCGCTGATAATCAAAGAGCGCCTTGGTCTTTTCGTCGGAAACATAGTTTTCTGCAATGAGTTTTTCAAGCTCATCATATATTTCATCTGCTTTTTCAAGGCTTTTGAGAAAATAAATTTCATCAAACTGCCAGCAGATATCTCCGAGTCCTTCGCAAGCAACTGCCCATGGATTTTCTCCGAGTGACATTCCTTTTGCAAAATCCGATATCATCGAAAAAACGCTGTGGCAGGCTTTGTTTTCGGGATTTTGCGAAAATTCAGCAACTTTTGAATAAATATCATAATAGCTGATATTCAGCTCATTGCGAAGATAAATTGCTACGGCTCTGAAAAAGCCTATATTATGAAAAGCCTGAATGAGACAGGCAAAAACAACGCAATAAATCCAGTCTGCAGTATTGAGCGAGTCGGTTTTTATGACCGTTGTGTTATATTCCTGTATTTCGTGATGCTCGTTTGCATTGCAATGAGCCTGAGAAAAGGGGGTTCGGACGGTTTCTATGCCGAATCTTTCGATAAATTCGGGTGAACCCATTTTGGAATTCGGAAGCAAATCGCAGGTATAAACCTGAATTGCTTTGTGTTGACCGTATTCAAGCAAATCACAAAGACCCTTTGTGAAGCTTTCTTTTGTTTCGCCCGGCAGACCCAGAATCAATTCTGAAGATGTTGAAATTCCGAGTCGGCTGTATTCATTCATAAGTTCACGGAAATGTCCGAGAGAAATATTTTTTCTGCCGATATTTTCAAGAACAACGGGGGAGAGGCTTTGGAAAGAAAGCGTCTGCGCTTTGTCAAGACTGTGTTTGTTGAATTTCAAACAGATTTTTTTGACGAAATCTGTTCTGTTTTTAGTGAAGCAAACTCTGAAATTTTTTGGATATCCCGTTCTTTCTTTCAGAGAAATAATATGTTCTGCAATATCTTCATCACGGTCAACTATTCCAAAGTTGCCGTCGGCACAGTAAACATACTCGATTTTATTTTTAGCTATCCAATCAAGCTCTGCTTTGATTCTTTCCATCGGAAAAAGCCGTACACGGCTTCCGAGAGTGCCCCAGTCACAGAATGCGCACTTGAACGGACATCCTCGGTTTGTTTCAAGAATAGCAGAAAAACTGACACCGTCATTCAGTATGCCGTCGAATATACCGTTCAGATAGGGTGACGGATATTCGTTCATACAAAATGCTTCTTCTTCAGTTTTGATATATTTGTTGCCCGTTTTAAAAGCAATATTGGCGATACCGTTAAGATTTTCGTTTTCAAGAAGTGCGATAATAATTTTACGGAAAGCTTCTTCGCCCTCGCGGTAAATAAGGATGTCGACCTCAGGACATTCGTCAAAGGTATCGAAATCCCTGAGTACATTATGACCGCCGAAAACAATAACCGTTTCGGGATAAGCGTTTTTAATTGCTTTTGCCAACGCTTTATTGTATTCATAATTCCATACAGAGCAAGAAAAAGCAACGACAAACGGATCGGCAATTTTTTTGACGGCATTCTTTATAGGCTCATGAGTATAAACAAATCCCGCAAGGGTGCATTGATTTTTGATTACTTCATCATCAAATGCATATGCGGCAATACAGCCGGAAGCATAGGGGATGTAGACGGAGCGACGGTCATTTCCGTAAACATTATTTGCCTGAACAAAATAAATGTTTTTCATCAACACACTCCTTACAAATTAATATTACTATTATAATACCTCAATATAGGAATGTCAAATGTTTTGAAGCGTCAAAAATCGGCTGAGTTGTTGACTATCGGAAAGAAATGTGGTAAAGTAAACCAATAAGGAAGTGAAGTTTATGCTTAATATATTAGTTACGGGCGGCGCAGGTTATATCGGTTCTGTACTTGTACCCCTGCTTTTGTCAAAGGGATGCAAGGTTACCGTTCTTGATAACCTTTTTTATAATCAGAGTCCTCTTCTTGAATGCTGTGCCAACCCGAATTTTGAAATGATTAATGCCGATGCGCGCAACGAAAAAGAGGTTGCCGCTGCAATGAAGGGAAAGGATTACATAATCCCTCTTGCCGCTCTTGCAGGCTTTCCTATCTGCGACAAAGAGGCGTGCTCAGCTTATTCGATTAACTATGATGCGATAAAAATGATTCTTCGACTGAGAGATAAGTCACAGAGAATTATTTTTCCTTGTACAAACAGCGGTTACGGTCTTGGTGAGGGCGAAAATTTCTGCACGGAGAATTCGCCTATAAAGCCGATTTCGATTTACGGAAAAAGCAAGGTCGAAGCAGAGGCGGCTGTCCTTTCCGAAAGCAACACAACAGCTTTCCGCTTTGCAACTCTTTTCGGAGCTTCTCCGAGAATGAGAACCGACCTTTTGGTTAACGATTTCGTTTACAGAGCTGTTTTTGACCGAACAATCGTTATTTTTGAGGGCAGTTTCAAGAGAAATTATCTTCATGTGCGCGATGCGGCAAATGCATTCTGGTTTGCGATTGAGAATTTTGAAAAGATGGAAGGCAACACCCATAACTGCGGTCTTTCCGATTCCAACCTTTCAAAAATCGAGCTCTGCGAAAAAATAAAGCTTATTCTTCCCAAGTTTGTTTATATCGAAGCTCCCGTCGGTGAAGATCCTGACAAGAGAAACTATATCGTTTCAAATGACAGAATTGAATCTCTCGGCTGGAAGCCCGAATATTCGCTTGACGACGGCATAAAAGAGCTTGTCAAAGCTTATCAGATAATAAAGAACAATAAATTTTCCAACATATAAAAGACATCCTGTAAAAATCACAAAACAGTTAAACGACCGGTTCAATTCAGTGTTGACCGGTCGTTTTATATTTTTTGCAGACTTATGTAATGGAAACCTTAAACATTGACACAAAAATAATAAGATGTTATAATACTATAATCTATAAGTATATTATATTAAAGGAGTGTGGAAAGATGAAAAAGAAACTGTACTTTTTTCAGGTGAATTATCCGTACGGTAAATCAGCTCACATTCCTTATACAGCAGGTCAGCTTGCGGCATATGCTTTCGCAGATGAAGACGTTAAAGAGAATTTTCATCTTGAAAGGATATTCTTTTTAAGAGAAAAAACAGAAGATGTAATGGCGAAGATAAAAGATCCCTCGGTTGTTGCGTTTTCTACATATATCTGGAATTGCAATTATAACAAAACTTTAGCCAAACTTATAAAAGAAAAATATCCCGAATGTATAATTGTTTTTGGCGGACATCATGTTTCTCCGGGCGGAGGAATGCTTGAGGAGTGTCCGTACATAGATTATCTTCTTCACGGCGAAGGGGAGATAGTGTTCAGAAAACTCATGCGCGGAATTATCGGACTTGAAAATATCAGAGAGATTCCGGGCGTTTCTGTCAGAACAGAAGATGGAATTATCACGAATCCTGAAGAAATATCTTGCGAATGTGATTTTCCTTCTCCGTATCTGAATGGGTATTTTGACAGTATCATCAAAGAAAATCCCGAAACAGAGTTTATGGGTCTTATTGAAACATCGAGAGGCTGTCCGAATTCCTGCGCATATTGCGACTGGAGCAATATGAAATCTAAAATCCGTAAGTTTCCCATAGAACGTATATACGGTGAAATAGAATGGGTAATGAATAATAAGATTTGCGTTTTGGGTTCTGCTGATTCAAATTTCGGTATGTTTGCACGTGATGAAGAAATAACCGATAAAATTGTTGAAGCCAAAATCAAAACAGGATATCCGGTAAGATTTCAAACGTCTTATGCAAAGAACAGCAGCAAACGGGTGTTTGATATAGGCATGAAGCTCGAGAAGGCTGATATGAACAGAGGCATTACTTTGTCTTTTCAGTCTATGAGCGAAGAAGTGCTTAAGAATATCGGAAGAGAGAATATAAGCATTGATTATTATTCCGAATTAATGGATTTATATAATGAGGCAGGAGTGGCTACATATACCGAGCTTATATTGGGCTTGCCGGGTGAAACTTATGCAAGTCTTGTTGACGGCATGGACAGGCTTCTTGTTCTGGGACAGCATAATTCCATATATATCCATAACTGCGAATGGCTGCCGTGCTCTATAATGGGGCAGAAGGATTATGTTGAGCGTTACAAGATAAAAACGTCGCGTATTCCGCTCAACCAGCCTCACCGTGAGCCGGATGATGACGATGATATCAGAGAATGGTCTCAGGTTGTAACTTCAACATATTCTATGGATAGCGAAGAATGGAAAATGATGAATCTTTTCTCGTATGTTGTTCAGGCTTTTCATCATATGGGAATTTTACAGTTTTTTGCGCTTTATCTTTTTAACGAAGGATTTTGTTCATATAAAGAATTTTACACATCCTTGCTTGAACATTTTCTTAATAATCCCGACACAGTTGCGGGAAAGGTGTTCAGACAAATAGAAACATATCTGGAGGATGTTGTTTGTGAAAGAGGAACACTCAGTTGCCGTGATGAAAGATTCGGCAAAGTGCAGTGGCCTTTCGAAGAATATGCGTATCTCTGTATAGTTTATAAGCTTGATGATTTTTACCGAGAAATAACGCCGTTTCTGAAAAAATTCAATATTGATAATGATGTTTTTGATGAACTTATTAGTTTTCAAACAAAAATCATGAAAAGGCCTTTTGAAAAAAATTGTGATTTTAAAACTCGATATAATTTCACAGAGTATTTTACAGGCATAATTGAAGGTAAAGAACAAACACTCAAAAACTCAGATGAAGTTGTGCGTATTAATCCTGAACATTTTGAAAATTGGGAAGAATTTGCCAAGGTTATTGCATGGTACGGCAGAAAGAACGGAAGAAGTACGTACATTAAAGAAGCGCTTGTTGAAATGGAGTAAATAAAATATGAATAAGAAAAATATATATTTTGTTCAAGTGGACGTTTCGGCATCTTCGGAAGCGCAAAATGCCTATTTGCCTTACACTGCGGGCCTTTTGATGGCTTCTGCTTTTCAAAGTGACGTGGTGAAGGATAATTATAACTTCAAGGAATTTGTGTTCCTGCGTGAAGATATAAACGCAGTTGTTGAACGCATGGAAAAACCTGCGTTTGTCGGTTTTTCAAGCTATTGTTGGAGCACTGAATATAATAAATGTCTTGCAAAAGCGATAAAGGAAAAATATCCGGATTGTCTTATCGTTTTCGGCGGACATGATGTGCCTGATAATTTCAATTTGCTTGAAGAATGTCCGTTTATTGATGTGCTTTGCCACGGAGAGGGCGAAGATACGATCAGGTTTTTGCTCGAAACATATGCTATCGGAAATTCGTTTGATTGCGTTAATAATATTTCGTTCAGGGATAATGAGGGCGGATTTGTCAGAACAAAAACAGTTCTTCAGACAACTCTTGACTATCCGTCACCCTACCTTGAAGGATGGTTTGATGACGTGATTGAATCTCATCCCGAAATCACGTTTAATGCCATACTTGAAACAAGCCGCGGCTGCCCGAACCAATGCGCTTACTGCGATTGGGGTTTGCTCAGAGCTAAAACCAGGCTGTTCCCTTTGGAAAGAATAAAGGCTGAAATTCGTTGGATGTGTGAACACAGAATTGCTTTTGTCTGGGGCGCCGATGCCAATTTCGGATTGTTTGACCGCGACCTTGAAATTGCCGATGAGCTGGTCAAAGCCAAGAAGGAAACCGGATATCCGGAAAGAATGAGAATGAACTATGCCAAAAACAAGTTTGAAAATGTTTTTGCAATAGTCAAGAAATTCAAAGAATGTGAGTTTGACAGAGTCGGTGCAACTCTTTCTTTCCAAAGCATGTCTCCTGTAGTACTTGAGAATATCGGCAGAGTCAATTCTTCGTTGGATTTCTACAAGAATTTGCTGGAAGCATATAACAAAGAGGGCATGAAAACATACTCTGAACTTATACTCGGATTGCCCGGAGAAACTTATGAAAGTTTTATTCAGGGAATAGGTAAGCTTTTTGAAATCGGACAGCATTTTGTTTTTGAAGTTTATAACTGTATGGTTCTTCCGAATGCCGTAATGGGTCAGGAAGAATATATCAAAAAGCACGGAATAAAAACAGTGCATGTTGAAATACTCAGACCGCATTTTAACAATGCATCGTTTTCTGTGCCCGAATATAACCGCATAATTGTTGAAACTAATACCATGAGCCGTGAAATGTGGATAAGAGCTTCGGTGTTCAGCCATGTGGTTAAGGCCTTGCACGGAAATGGCTTTTTAAGAATTTTTGCACTTTATTTGTTCTATGAATGCGGAGTGCCGTTTGAAAAATTCTATGATAAAATAATTGATTATTTCGAAGAGAACCCCGACTTGTTTGTTTCAGGTCTCTATTTTAATATAAAAGAAAAATCAAACAGGCTGTCTTTGGGCGGAAATAACGAAAGAATGATGTTTGACCGCACAGGAGATGTTCTTTGGGAAGATCATGAATATTTAGTGCTTAATTTTCTTGCACAGTTTGACAGGGTTTATGAAGAGTTGATTCCTTATTTAAAGAATTACGAAATTCCTGAAGATATTTTTGCTGATTTGCTCAGTTATCAGAAAGCTGTTATGAGAAGACCGGGAGAATCTTCAAAAGAAATCTCTCTGAATTATGCAGTACACAGCTACGCATCGGATATCTATATAAATAAGGTGCATCCTCTTGAACACAGACCGCATACACTTGTTTTAAAGGATAGCAAGATGTATGATAAGTGGCCTGATTTTGCAAAATATGTTATTTGGTATGAAAGAATAGGTTGGGCAAGTTATAAGAACGATATATCCGAAAAACAAGGAGAATAAGATGAAGAAAAAAGTATACTTGGTTCAAATTGCATTATCTTATTCTTCGCCCTGTTTTTTGCCTTATTCCATGGGTTGTATTGCCGCATATCTGAAAAAAGACAGCGATATCACAAATCATTACGAAATAGCTGATGTTATAGGTATGCGCGAGAAAATCCAGGACATATTAAAGCGCTTTGATAATCCTGAGTTTGTTGCGTTTACCAATTTCGTTTGGAATGTTGAATATAACAAAGAACTTGCAAAGGAACTTAAACGAATTTATCCCGATGTTAAGATAATATTCGGCGGACATAGTGTGCCTAAGGATTCGTCATTTCTTGATAAGTATGAGTTTATTGACTATCTTATGCATAATGAAGGCGAAGAAACAACCGCTATGTTTTTGAAAGCAATGGCAAACGGAGAAGATTTGTCGGAAGTTCCGAATCTGTCTTACAGAGGAAACGACGGCAATATAACTACTCGCGAATACCATCCCAAAGATATTTCGAACTATCCTTCGCCTTATACAGAGGGGATATTCGACCATCTTTTGAAGGAATTTCCTGATGTTGAGTTTCACGCAACGCTTGAAACCAACCGCGGTTGTCCGTATACCTGTTCTTATTGCGAATGGTGTTTTACTCACAAGGTAAGACAGTTTTCAATGGAGAAAATCAAATCCGAAATTGAGTGGATAGCAAAGAATAAAATCCATTATTGTTATTGTGCAGACGCAAATTTCGGAATTCTTGACAGAGATATAGAAATTGCACAATATGTTGTTGACCAAAAAAATGAGCACGGTTATCCTAAAGTTTTTAAGCCTTGCTATGCAAAAGACAGCGATGATACCGTGTTTGAGGCGGGCTATCTTCTTAACAGCAATCATATCGATAAAGGTGTGACTCTGGCTTATCAGACTCTTGATTTGCAGACTTTGGATAACATCGGAAGAAAAAATCTCACTTTGGATCACTTTTCCGATTTATATGCACGATACAGCGAAGCGGGAATACCTACCTATACCGAATTGATACTCGGATTGCCCGGTGAAACTTATGAAAGTTTTTGCAAGGGCATATGCAGTTTGCTTGAATCCGGTCAGAGCAATTCGATGACAGTCTATGAATGTCAGGTTTACGATAATTCTCCCATGGGCAATCCCGAATACCGTGAAAAGTACGGTATCAAGGTGTCAAGAATCCCTTCGTTCGGAATACACTATAATCCTGATTACAACGGAGTTCAGGAATATATGGATATTATTACCGAAACGGCAACGATGCCCAAAAATGAATGGGTTAAAGCGTATATGTTTTCGGTTGTTTTGCAAACATTTCATCATTTGGGACTCACCAGATATTTTGCAATCTATCTCAACAAGGAAAACGGCATATCGTACTATGATTTTTACAGTATGCTTTTTGACTATATCTATAACGAATGCAATGGTTATCTTCATGAATTGTTTGTTGAGTTGTATAATCGCAAAACCGATACGGAGACGGCAGATTGGACATATCAAAAAGATGTTTTCGGAACAACAGGTTGGTATTTTGAAGAGGGAGCTTTCCTTGAGTTAGCTTTGCGCTTCGACGATTTCCTGAGTGATATAAAACCGTTCCTGAAAAAGTTTGATATTGAGGAGAAAATCTTTGATAATCTTTACAGATATCAAACCGAACTTATCAGAAGGTTGGGAACAGCCGAAGTACATCTTGAACTTGATTATAATTTTTATCCCTTTTTCAAAGCTATTGAAGAGGGTGAGCATATTGACCTTGTGCAAGTCGGAAATTCGCTTGACATAAAGTCAAATAAAGTTGTTTTTTCTTGGGCGGAATACGCAAAAGAATTTGTGTGGTTCGGGAAACGTTACAGCGCAACCTTAATGGTTAATCCCAGGGAGAGCATAGTATACAAAGAAAAGAAGTAGTTTGTTAAGGTGAATAATGTTAAAGTTTGAAAGTTTGAGTATAATGATGGGCGCAGTAACTGAGACAGACTCGTTGAGAAATACCGTGAACACTATTCTTGACGTTTGTGCCGCAGAAGATCTGAAGGAAATAATAATATGCTATTCCGAAAGAACAACCCCTGAAACAATGAGTGTTATAGAAGAACTTAAGGGCAAAGAGGACAAGGTTCCGTTGGTTGTTATAAAACAAAAAAGACCGTTTATGGGTTGCATAAATGATGCAATCGACATCGCTCAGGGTTCGCATTGTTTATTGGTGGCATCTGACGGCGCGTTGGATTTAGAAACAATTCCTTGCCTTATAGAAAAAACGAAGCAAGAGCCTGAAACCATTCATTCGCTTTCACGCTGGATGAAAGGCTGTAAATTTTACGGCTACGGTACAGTAAGGAAAATCTTGAATTTTTGTGCACAAAAATTCTTGGCGGTGTTGTATATGAGGAATCTTACAGATTTTACAATACCTGTTCAGATTGCTCCGTCAGAGCTTTATAAATCCATCAGATTTGAAGAAATGGGTTTTTCGTTTTTAATAGAAATGGTTTTAAAGCCCATCAGACTTGGTTATAAATTTACGGAAACACCGACAAACTGTTATTCGAGAAAAGACGGCAAGTCAAGTAATTCGGCCAAACAAACTTTTTCATATCTTAAAACAGCGTTACATATCAGATTCATGTCTGAAAAAGATATTTTATTGGCAGAAAGGAACTGAAGTATGAATACACTTTTTGTTATTCCGCCGCAATGGTATCCCATGAATCCTTATCTTTCGGGTGCCCAACTTGTGGGTCAGCTCAAAGCAAAGGGTTTTAAGGCTGAAACAAGAGATTTAAATATAGAATTTTTCAATGATGTTCTGAAAAAGAAAAACGTCATTGATGCGGCCCGCAAAGCAGAGATGTTTTATAATTCTTTCCTTCCGGAATTCCGCAGAGAGGGCTATTGTGAGGAAGAGTTCAACAGCTATTCCAGAGAGTTGCAAACAAAAATTCTTCGTTTGATTGCATATCAGGAGTTTATTGAAAGCGGAATAAATGCCGAATGTGTTGCAGAAAAGGTAGAGGATGCCGTTTGTATAACAAAGGATAAGGCACGCTTTTATGATCCTGAACAGCTTTTCGAAGCGAAGGATATTTTGAGAGATGCATTAAGAATAATCTCGTTGCCTTATATGCCAAGTAAAATAATGCTTGAGAACTTTATTGCAAATCCCGTATATACATATAACTATGACGATATAAAGCTTCAGGCAAATGATTCTGACCTGAACATGTTTGTTGAATATTTCGACAAAAAAATAAATGTAGAAGATTTTGAGAAATATGATGTTATAGGAATAAGCATCTTTGATCTCAGTCAGATAGTTCCGGGCTTAACACTTGCCAAATATCTTAAAGAAAGAACAAAGTCACATATTACACTTGGCGGCAACTACATTTATAAAATACGTGAAGCCATAAAAACAATGCCTGAATTTTTTGATGTATTCTGCGATTCTGTTCAGCTTGGTGACGGAGAGATTGCAGCTGTCAGACTTGTGGAAGTCTTGCAGAACGGCGAATCTCTGTCGAATGCATATTCCCTTATTTATAAAGATGAAAACGGAATAATCAAAGAAACAGAGTCTGCTCCGTTGCTTGACATGGATGCACTTGCACCTCCGTGTTTTGACGGATATGATTTTGATTTGTATTTTTCGGCTGACACGGTAATTCCCATGCAGCTTTCCAAAAGCTGCTATTGGGCAAAATGTACGTTCTGTGACTTTTATACAGGACAGCAGTGTTTTGATATAAAATCCGTAAAAACAGCTGCAGATGAAATTCAGAGTTTAGTTAATACATACGGCTTCAAGCATTTTATTTTTGTTGATGAGGCTGTACCGCCCAAATACTATAATCAGTTGGCTACTGAAATCATTGACAGGGGAATAGAGATTTATTTCTATTCTTTTGCCCGTATGGAAAAAGCATTTACGAAGGATGTTCTTCAAAATTTATATAATGCAGGCGGACGTTTCTTCTGCTGGGGATATGAGGCAGAGTCTGAAAGAATAATGAAAATCCTGAATAAAGGCATAGATTGTTCTAATCGCAAAAAGCTTCTTGAAGATGCAAAGAGTGTGGGCTTATGGAATCACTGCACTTTTCTTCTCGGATATCCCGGAGAAACAAAAGAAGAAACAGAGTCAACCAAAAATGTTATACGAAACAGAGATCTTGTTGACAGCTGCACACCTTCTAACTTTGCATTAAAAAAGAATGCGATTATGATAAATGAAACCGAAGAGGCAGGTCTCGAAAATATAAAAGATAACGGTGATTTCCATATATCCTGCAATTATGTTATGAACGGAAAAGAAACACGTAACATCAAAAAGGAACGAATGGATTTTCAACTTGATTTCTTAAAGAAAAACGCAGACCGTCTTTGGTCTATTGAATTTACGGATACCGATCATATTTTGTTATACACATCAAAATACGGTGCGCAGTGGGTTCGTGATTACAGATTAAAATATAAAAAACATAATTTTTAATTAATGCACTAAGGGAGAAATTATATGAACAGAATTATGAGGGATAAGAAACACCCTTATATTCCTTTTTATTTTCTGATTTTTATAGCTTACAATTTTTTTGTGACTGCTTCCATGAATCCCATGGGTCTGTCCGATGTTTGCTATCCTTATTTTCTCGTTGATTTCTCCATGGGGTTTTGCTCAAAATTGCTTCCCGGTGCAATATATAATTTCTTTTTTAACAACACAAGTAAAGAAGCTGTTTTTGCATTCAACACAATTGTTTTACTGGTATTCGTTTTTATAATTCTGGTGTTATTGGAAAAGCTTCTTTTGAGATTTGAAGGAAAAAACAGAACAAGCATTTTATTGTTAACGGTGTTTTTTCTGACAGGAATATCAACATTTCCCATGTACGTTTATAAAATGGGTTCTTTGGATTCATTCTGGATGTATTTTACGGTTATGTCGGTTCTTTTCCTTTCGGATAAAAGACTGTATCTGTTGATTATTCCATCCTCATTGATGGTTATCATGGTTAATTACGGAAGCTTGTTTGTTTATATTCCGTTTATTCTTCTGTTGATGGTTTACAAAATAACGGTTATTCAGGAGAAAAAAGAAAAAGCTTTTCTTTGGTTCGTTATTTTTGTTTCGTTTGTTTCAACTGTGCTCTTAAGCGGATATTTTGCTTTGTTTGAACAAAGCAATCTGGTTTATTCGTTTGAAGAATTTTCGGGAATTCTCACAAGCAGAGGATATGACGACATTTCTAAATACTATGCTACGGGATTATACTCAGAGCCTTATTACGAAACAATTGATTATGAAGGCATAAACAGCATAGAATCACCTTTGTTAAGGGCGTTGTTTTTCGCTTATCAAAGATTGTTGTTCACATTGAAAACAATAAGTTTTGAAAACAGCATTGCCCCGATGTTGCTCTGTTTACCTGTAGTTGCGGTAGTGTTTTTGTGTTTTAAAGGTTTTTTGAAACAGGAAAATGATAACAGGCTGAAAAAAGCAGTAATAATTTGCATGTGCTTGATGTTTTTCTTATCAATCGGAGCATGCATTGCATTTTCGGCTGATGTTGTTCGCTTTATAGGACATGCATACACCCTTTTATTAGCATCATTTTTTTACATTGCATATTACGAACGGGAAAACATTACACACCATCTTTCAAAGCTGTTGTCAAAGATTCCGCAATTTGTAATTATTATTTATACGGTGCTTTATGCTCTTATGGTGTTTGACCCTGAGGGGCACTGAGAGATGAGTTTTTTCACTTTTGAGTTCAAACAAAAAGGACTGCATTCTTACCTTTCGGTAAGTTTGCAGTCCTTTCTTTTTTAGCTGTTTTTTACAGCTCCTTTTTAATTCACAGAATTTTTACCTTTCGTAATGTTTGATACGCTGTTGGTGTAAAGTGTTGCGCCTTTACGGCGACCGTACCAGACGGTTTCTTTTGCGAAATCAATCCAGTTGTCGTATTCTTTTGGCGCTGTGAAGATATATTTTACGCTGTGGTTTTTAAGAGTGACATCTTCATCCGAACCGACCGTACGGAAATATTCGTCAAAATCATAACCGCATTCAAATTCCTTGCCGTTTTCAAACGGAAGCTTGATTGCATTAATCTGGAATTTGCCGAGTTCGTCATATATCTTGTTACTCATGCCGAGGGGCTTCACGTAGTTTTCGATAATCTTTTTCAGCTCGTCGAAGTTATAGAGAAGTTCAAGATAAAGACCTTCTTCAAAGAACCATGTGATATTGCCGAAAACGGGATTGCTGTGGTTCCAGTCACCCTCAAGGGAGCCGTCGAGTTTTTCTTTTATTTGGCGGAAAAGTCTGCCCGTCAGGCCGCCGTCGTTAAGACAGAAATCGAGGAGACCCTTGTAGAAATCGTAGTAGTCAATGCCGAGTTCGTAATATGAATAAATCGCAAAGTAACGGAGAAGACCAAGGCTGTGGAAGCATTGAAGGCAAATCGAGAAAAGATTTGCATATACCCATCCGTCACGGGGCATTGTGCTTGTTGAACGGACAAGATAAGAATATTCGGGAATGCCGTCTTTCTTTCCGCTTGCCGAATGAATATGATTAAACTGAACCTTCATCGGCTCAATCTTATATTTCTCCATATATTCGGGTTTGCACATCGGAGCATTCGGGAGCAATTCGCAATAGTAAACGCTGATTGAATTGTGCTGACCCGCTCTGAGAAGCTTGCAAAGACCCTGACAGAAGCTTTCGGGAGTTTCACCAGGCAGACCGAGAATGAGTTCGGAATAAGTCGGAATATTTGCCTTTGTGTAGTCTGCCATAAGACCCGAGAAATGTTCCATGGTCAGATTTTTTCTGTTGATATTTTTAAGAGCATCGTCGGAGAGTGTCTGATATGCCATGGTTGCGCCTTTGTCGAGACCTCTGGAGTTGAGAGTTTTGGAAATTCTGAAAACTCTTTCTGCGCTGTTTTTTTCGTAGCAAGGTCTGAAAACTTTGGGGAAGCCTGTTTTCTTATTCAGCTCAACGATATATTCCGCAATTTCAACGTCACGGTCAAACATACCGAAGTTTGAGTCTGCGCAGAAACAGTATTCGATTTTGTGTTCAGAGAGCCATTTGATTTCGCCTTTGACTTTTTCTATGGGGAAAAGTCGGAGTTTTTTATGGTTGCTCCAGTCGCAGTATGCGCAGTTATAGGGACAGCCTCGGTTGGTTTCGATGATTGTGTCAAACATCGTATCGGGATTCTTTTCAATGATTGAATCGAAAACTCCCGTGAGATAGGGGGAGGGATAATTCTCAACCGTTTCGGGGCAATGCGGTGCGGTGAGAATGTTGTTTCCGTTTTCATCTCTGTAAGCGATACCGTTGCATGAAATTAAGTTCTCGCCGTTTTTCAGCGCACGCAGAAGATTTGCCGTAACTTCTTCGCCCTCGCCGAGAGTGAGGATGTCGATATAATCTTTTGCAAGGAATTCCATTCTTTCGGAAACGCTGTGACCGCCGAAAATGATAATGCATCCGGGGTATCTTTCTTTGACTGCTTTTGCAAGCGCTTTGTTGAATTCAACATTCCAGACGTAGGTTGAAAACGCAACGATATAAGGGGATTCCATTCCGTCAACAATTTTGGTTATGTCGTCTCTGCGGAAAATAATCTCCTTGAAATCATATTCTGTTGCGATGTCGGGTAAGCTTTTGCAATACGCAACGATTGTTCCGGTTGCATAGGGCAGATAAACTGATTTATCAAATGCAAAGCCTGCCTGAACGAAATAAATGTTTTTCAAACTATAACACCTGCTTCAAAAAGTCGTAAATGCTGTCATAATGTGCTGTGGCAATACCGATTGCATCGGGGTCATCCTTGCCGATAAGTATATTCCGACCCGTGCCGGCATTTATGCCTGCAAGAATATCGGATGCTTTGTTGCCGACGGTGAAAGAATTTTCAAGGTCAATTTCGATCCCGATGTCGGAAAAATCGGAAACTGCTTTCAGAATCAACCCCGGATTCGGTTTTCTGCATGAGCAATCTTTCTTTAATTCCTCAACAACCGCTTCGGGATGGTGAGGACAGTAATAATATCCGTCAGCCGAAATACCGTGTTTTTCAAATAAAAGCGAATCTATATGCGAGTGGAGAATTTCAACATCTTTTTCGGAGTAAAGACCTTTTGCGATTCCTGCCTGATTGGTTATTACGATAACAAGATAACCTTTGTTTTTCATTTCTGCAATCGCTTTATCGGCGTTTTCAAGGAATTCAAAATCTTCGGTGCGGTAAAGATGTCCCGTGTCGTGATTTATTGTTCCGTCACGGTCAAGAAAAATCGCATTTCTTTTTCTTTTGCAAAAAAGCTTTTCTTTTTCTTCCTGAGCTTTTCTGTAGTTTTCGGGGATTCCGATATCTATAAAATAACCGTCGCTTTCATAAACTGCAACGGGGCAGTAGTCTGCTTCGAGAATCTGTTTTTCAAAAGAAAATTTTTCTTCGGTTATTTCGTCAAGAGCGTTTTTATCGATGAAATAAATTCCGCCGTTTATGAGACCCGAGGAAGAAATTCCTTTTTCGTGAAATCCGCAGAGGATACCGTTTTTGTGGTAGAGAAGACCTGAGTTTTCGGCGTTTTCAATCCATTTTGCGGCAAGAGAAATTCTGCATTCCGATGCATCGTGAAATTTCTTCATTTCAGACAGATTAACATCAAAATAAGTGTCGCCGTTAATAACAACGGCACAGTTTTCTCTGCACATTCCGAGAGCTTTTTTGATTGCGCCTCCCGTGCCGAGAGGGGAATCTTCACGGCAATATTCAACCGTCATTCCTCTGTGGGATTTGCCGATGAATTCTTCAACCGTTTCGGCTTTATAGCCAGTTGAAATTATCGCTCTGTGAACTCCGTTAACATAGAGATAGTCGAGAAGATAACGGAGAAAGGGTTTTTCATCTATCGGTGCAAGAGGTTTCGGCAGATTTTCAACGCAAGGCTTGAGGCGTGTACCGAGACCGCCTGCAAGAATGATTGCTTCCATTATGCATCCGCCTCCGCAATTATATCCTTTGTGCTGTCAGGCAATTCAACGCCGTTGTCATAAAATGCAACGAGAACCGAATCTTCGTGATATATGAAACGGTGAATTACGTTCGGATTGATTATGAACATATCGCCTTTTCCGAAATCATATGTTTCTTTTTTATTTCCGAGTTTTGCTTCAAGAGTAAAACTGCCTTCAACAACATAAAAACCCTCACGGTTGAAGCGGTGAAAATGATTTCCCCGTTCAAAACCTGCTTTTGAAACGGCAACATTTATCTGCTTCCAGCCTTCATGAACAAGCTGAACAAGAGCGCCGCGTTCATCTTCAAAAACAAAATCGGGTTTGATAATTTCTATCATTATGTTACCTCATCAGTTGTTACAGATTATTTTTGTGCCCTCGTTTTCAAATTCAAAATCAACTTCGTATAAATCAGAAAGTGCTGCGCGCACGGCGTTTTGTTTTTCTTTCGGAACATAAAACAGAAGGCATCCGCCGCCGCCTGCACCGAGGAGTTTTCCGCCGAGAGCGCCTGCATTGAGAGCTTTTTTATATGTGTCATCAATCATGCTGTTTGAAATTTCGTTGCTGATGCTTCTTTTGAGCATCCATGTTTCGTTGAGCATCCGTCCGAAATCATCGAGGGAAGAAAGGGGATTAACAAGAATCTTTTCGGCTTCATCGACCATTCGGAGTATTTCAAGAAGCTCTTGCGTTTTTTTGCCGAGCATATTTTTGGTTGCTTTCTGAACATGAAAAGAATAGCGTGAAAGACCCGTGAAAAAAATCATGAGATTATCGCTGAGAATTTGTTTTCTTTCGGGGGTTATGTTAATCGGAGTAACGGTGTACCCCTCCGAGGTGAAATCAATTCTGTTGAATCCGCCGAATGCAGCTGCAATCTGATCCTGAATTCCGCCTTCCTCATTGCAAAGAGTGCGCTCAAGATAAATTGCATCGTCGGCAAGTTCACACTTTGTTTTGGTTATGCCCTGCATGGTATAGAATGCGTTGAGCATTCCCACGGAAAATGCGCTGCTTGTCCCGAGCCCTGTTTTTGCGGGAATATCTGCGTCATAATTCAGGCAGATTCTTTCAAGACCCAGCCATTTCATTGCATTCCTTATTGCAGGATGCTTTATGTCATCAACGGAGCTTACCTCCTCAATCTGTGCATATGAAAGCTTCGTTGTGTATTCGAAAAGATTGAGGGGCATGGGTCTGACGTTGACGTGGCAATATTTGTTGAAGGTGGTCGAGATAACAGAACCCGAATATTCATTGAAAAACTCGGGAAAATCCGTTCCGCCGCCGAAAAATGACATTCTGACGGGCGTCTGGGAAATGATCATTTTCAAACCTCCTTCACACAAATTACATTATATTATAACATATTGATATTGATATATCAATAGCTTTAATAGACCAAATTGATGGGCGCACCGTTTAAATATGCCAGAACATTTTCTTTGCATATTTTCATCAGTCTTTCACGGGTTTCGAAACCTGCCCATGCAATGTGAGGAGTTATAAAGCAGTTTTTGATGCCGAGAAGCGGGCAGTCGGATGAAGGCGGTTCGGAGGAAAGAACATCAAGACCCGCGCCTGCAATATTGCCGTTTTTGAGAGCGTTTGCAAGAGCTTTTTCGTCAACGACCTGACCTCTTGATGTGTTGATAAGAACAGCGGTTTTCTTCATTTTTGAAAGGAAATCCGCATTGACCATTCCCTCGGTTGCGGGGGTTAACGGACAATGAATGCTCACAAAATCACTCTTTGCGAGAAGCTCGTCAACGCCTTTGAAATCAACGTTTTCAAAGGGCGCAGGGTGGTTTGTGTTAGCGATAACTTTCATTCCGAATGCTGCAGCAATTTTTGCAACGGCTTTACCGATTTTGCCGAATCCGATAATGCCGAGAGTTTTGCCGTCAAGCTCCGTGAGAGGAGTTTTCCAATAGCAGAAATCCTTGCATGCCGACCATTCTCCGCTGTGCACGGAATCGCTGTGAATTGCAACGGAATTTGTATGTTCAAGAATGAGTGAAAAAACAAGCTGTGCAACCGCAGAAGTGCTGTAAGACGGAATGTTGCAAACGGGAATTCCTTTTTCTTTGCAGTATTCCCAGTCAACTATGTTATATCCCGTGCTCAGAAGTCCGATATATTTAAGGTCAGGCAGAGTTTCAAGCAAATCTCTGCGAAGAGGAGTTTTATTTGTTATAACAATGTCACAGCCCTCGCATCTTTCTGCAATAAGATCTGCAGGGGTGCGGTCATATATGTTGCATTCACCGCATTCATAAAGCCAGTCCCACGAAAGGTCGCCGGGGTTGGTTGTGAATCCGTCAAGTACGCAAATTTTCATAAATGTGATTCTCCTGTTCATTTAAATTATCTATACTCAATAATTATATCATATTCTGCGCAAAATAAAATACCAAAATATTTATTTTAGTTATTGACCGAGGCGCAATAATATTATAGAATAAATTGTTAGAATAAAGTTGGAATGCGGTGAGCTTTTGAAAAAAAGAAAAAAGCAAAAAAAGATTTTGCTTTTCGGCGGACTCATATTGATATTGCTGTCGCTTGCCGTTGCGGCGCTTCTGATATCGCTTCAATATGATGAATTGTGGCATTGGTATGCTGTAACAAAGCAAAATCTCGCAAGACTTGAAGAATATATTGCTCATATTGACATAGAATGGAAATTTTTTATTGCAATAATGCTTTTGTTTGCGATAAAAAGCTTTTTTCCGATTTACCCCACATCGACAGTATGTTTTCTGTCGGGTATCGTTTTGCCGATGTATTATTCGGTGCCCGTCAATATTCTCGGATTTGTTGTGCTTGTCACTATAAGATATTTCTGGGGCAGGCGTTTCGGAGCGGGAAGTGCGTGGAGACTGATTTCCAAAACGGATGTTTTGCGAAGGGTTATTCAACAGGACGGAAAAGGAAATCCGGCTTTGTTGATAGCGCTCAGACTTATTCCTGCCATGCCGATAAACAGTATATCGGGAATTTACGGCTCGTTTGAATTCGGCTACGGAAAGTTTGTTTTACTTTCGTTGATAGGATTTATGCCGAAGCTGATATCGTTCACTTTTGTCGGTCGCAATCTTTACGACCCTCTTTCACCGGGATTCCTTGTTCCAATTATGCTTCTCATGTTCTTCTCGGGAATATCGCTTCTTTCGGTCAACGGAATATGGACAACGGTCGAAAAGATTATTGAATACTCAAAGAAAAACAATTCAAATAAAGAACAAAAGAAAGGAAATATAAACAATGATTAAAACTTCCGAGCTTAAAAATCTGCTTGCAGGCGCAACTTATGACGAAGTGCTTGCGAAAAACTATAAAAAAGAGGATGTTGAACTCCAGAAAAAAAGATACACAAATCTTGCTGTAAAGTTCGAAGAATATTTCGGAAATGACAGAGATGTTGAAATTTACAGCGCACCCGGCAGAACAGAAGTCTGCGGTAACCATACCGACCATAACCACGGCTGTGTTCTTGCCGCAAGCGTTAATCTTGATGCTGTTGCGGTTGTTTCAAAGAACAGCGACAATATCGTAAGAGTTAAGTCTGAAGGCTACAAAATTGATGCTGTTGACCTTGCGGAGCTTGGCGTTATGCCTGCAGAAAGAGGCAAGTCAGAATCGCTTATAAGAGGCGTTTGCGCTGCTTTTAAAAACAGAGGCTATGCTATCGGCGGATTTGATGCAGCAACTGTTTCCGATGTTCTTTCGGGTTCGGGTCTTTCATCATCGGCTGCTTTTGAAGTTCTTATCGGAACAATTCTCAACCACCTTTTCAATGACGGTAAAATCAGCGCAGTTGAAATTGCACAGATTGCGCAGTTTGCCGAGAATGAATATTTCGGAAAACCCTGCGGACTTATGGACCAGATGGCTTGCTCCGTAGGCGGTTTTGTTATGATTGATTTCAACGACCCTTCAAAGCCTGTTATCGAAAAACTTGATTTCGATTTCGGCGCTTGCGACCATGCGCTTTGCATTGTTGATACAGGCGGAGACCATTCCGACCTTACAGATGAATATGCAGCGGTAAGAGGCGAAATGGAAGCTGTTGCCGCTAAATTCGGCAAGAAAGTTCTCCGTGATGTTGACAGAAACGAATTCGAAAAGAACATTTCGGTTATCCGTGATGTTGCAGGTGACAGAGCTGTTCTTCGTGCTATGCATTTCTACAATGAAAACGTAAGAGTTGAAAAGCAGTCAAAGGCTCTTAAGGCGGGCGATTTTGAAGCATTCAAGGCTCTTGTTGTTGAAAGCGGTTTCTCATCATATATGTATAATCAGAATGTTTATACCTGCCGTGCTCCCGAAAACCAGCCCGTCAGCGTTGCTCTTGCAATCTGTCAGGATGTTCTTAACGGCAAGGGTGCATGGAGAGTTCACGGCGGCGGTTTCGCAGGCACAATTCAGGCTTTTGTTCCTGCTGATCTTCTTGAAGAATTCAAGTCAAGAATCTGCGCTGTTTTTGGCGAGAAATCATGCTATGTACTTAATATCCGTCCCGAAGGCGGCATAAAAGTTATCTGAAATCAAAAGGTGTAAAAATGAAAAAGTTCACAGAAGTTTCTGCATTGCTTGAAAAACTTTGCGCCGCAAAGGGTGTTTCAGGCGCAGAAAACGAAGCAGCAAAGGTTGCTTCGGAATTGCTCGGAAAATATATGCCGACAAAAACCGATGCGCTCGGAAGCGTAACGGGTTCAATGGGGGATGGGGATGTCCACATTCTCCTTGATGCTCATCTTGATCAGATCGGTCTGATTGTTACCGCAATTGACGAAGACGGTTTTCTTAAGGTTACAAAATGCGGCGGTGCGGATATCCGTGTGCTTGCCGCGGCGGAAGTTACCGTTCACGGCAAAAAGCCTGTTTACGGTGTTATAACTTCAACACCGCCCCATCTCACAAAGCCGGAAGATGCCGATAAGGCAGCAGGTTTTGACGGTATAGCCGTTGATATCGGTATGACTAAGGAAGAGGCAGAAAAAGTCATTTCTTTAGGCGACAGAATCACTTTTAACGGCAAATATACACAGCTTCTCGGCAACAGAGTTTCTTCTCCGTCGATTGATGACAGAGCAGGTGTTGCTGCAATTCTCCGTTGCCTTGAAATGCTTGAAGGCGAGAATCACGGCTGCAAAATCAGCGTTCTTTTCTCCGTTCAGGAAGAAACAGGCGGAAGCGGTGCGCAGACTGGTGCTTTTTCGATTGCTCCCGATGAAGCAATTGCCGTTGATGTCAGTTTTGCAACCGCACCGGGCATCAGCTCTGAAAAATATGCTTCTCTCGGCGGCGGAACAATGATAGGTTATGCTCCTTTGCTTGATTATGACATGAGCAGAAAACTCAGCGAAATCGCAGAGAAAAACGGTATTCCCAATCAGATTGAGGTTATGGGAAGAAACACCGGCACAAACTGCGATGAAATTCAGAATTCGGGCAAGGGCGTGAAGACTGCACTTCTTTCAATTCCTTTGAGAAATATGCACACCGCAGTAGAAGTGTGTGATCTTGAAGATATCGAAAACACAGCAAGACTCATGGCGGATTATATAATCGGAAGGGGAGAGAAAAATGCTTGAACTGATTAAAGAGCTTTGCCTTCTTCCCGGAATTTCGGGCAGAGAAAATGCCGTGCGTGACTATATAATCAATCAGATAAAGGATTATGCCGAATACGGCGTTGATCCGCTCGGCAATCTTCTTGTTTTCAAGAAAGGCAAAAATCCTGCAAAAAGCAAGGTTATGCTTGATGCTCATATGGATGAAGTCGGTTTTATCGTCAGCGCAATCACATCCGAAGGTTTTCTCCGTTTCGTAAAGGCTGGCGGTGTTGACAGCCGTGTTGCTCTCGGCAGAACCGTAAAAGTCGGTGATAAAGCCGTCAGCGGTGTAATCGGGATAAAACCTGTTCATCTCGTTGACAAAAAGTCGGAAGCAGATATCCCCAAAGCGGATGACCTTTATATTGATATCGGTGCAAAATCCAAGGAAGAAGCGATGGAATATGTCCGTCTCGGTGATTCCGTTTGGTTCGAAAGCGATTTTGTTGAGTTTGGCGAAGGCTTTGTGAAAGCAAAGGCTCTTGATGACAGAGCCGGATGTGCCATTCTTATTGAAATGATAAAAAGCGAACTCGAATATGATATGTGGTTCTCGTTCAGCGTTCAGGAAGAAATCGGTTTAAGGGGTGCACAGACAGCCGCATTCACCATTGCTCCCGATTATGCAATAGCGGTTGAAACCACAACCGCCGCAGATATTTCAGGTGTCAAGGACGAAAAAAGAGTCTGCATCTGCGGAAAAGGCGGCACGGTTTCGTTCATGGACAGAAGCACTCTTTACAGCAAGGAGCTTTTTGATAAAGCCTTTGAGATTGCTGAAAGAGATAATATTCTTTGTCAGCCCAAAACTGTTGTTGCAGGCGGCAATGATTCAGGCGCTATTCATAAGAGCAGGGGCGGTGTCAAGGTGCTCACGGTGTCGATTCCGTGCAGATATCTTCACTCTCCTTCGTGCGTTATAAAATATGAAGATGCAAAAGAAAGCCTTCGTCTTGTGAAGGCTCTTGCGGAGGATTTTGC
>JAZQTZ010000038.1:0-17272 GCA_045631105.1 Acutalibacteraceae bacterium | reverse complement strand
GGGTATCTCCGAAGATGAGCTTGATGACGTAACGGAGCAGTTTGAAGCAATGTTCGGCGAGGACGGTTTTGAACCCGGCGGCGCAGGAACGATGCCTTTCAAGTCGGAGGCCAAGCGGTCTTAGGAAGACAACACTTAGCTACAACTCCTTGGCTCACAGAACGACATGGCTACGATCCGACTTGGGTATCTCCGAAGATGAGCTTGATGACGTAACGGAGCAGTTTGAAGCAATGTTCGGCGAGGACGGTTTTGAACCCGGCGGCGCAGGAACGATGCCTTTCCTCCAGAATTTCGGTGCTGCAATGGGCGGTGCAAAGAAAGAGGAGGAGCAGACTTCTTCCGAATCCGGCTCTGCACCCGAAGAAAAGAAAAAGAGATGGGGCAGCAAAAAAGAAAAAGCAGACGAAAAGAAGCGCAAGTATCTTTCACAGTTCTGCACCGACCTCACAGCAAAGGCAAAGTCGGGCAAGATTGACCGAATCATCGGCAGAGATAACGAAATTTACAGAGCAATTCAGATTCTTTGCAGAAGAACAAAGAACAATCCCTGCTTTATCGGTGAGCCCGGTGTTGGTAAAACTGCAATCGCAGAGGGCCTTGCGTTAAGAATTGCCGCAGGCAACGTGCCTTCAAAGCTCCGCGATAAAGAGATTCATATGCTTGACCTTGCGGCACTTGTTGCAGGCACCCAGTTCAGAGGTCAGTTTGAAAGCAGAATCAAAGGCCTTGTTGAAGAAGTTCGTTCAGAGGGCAACATCATCCTCTTTATCGATGAGGTTCATTCACTCGTCGGCACAGGCGATGCGGAAGGCTCAATGAACGCTGCCAATATTCTTAAGCCCTCGCTTTCAAGAGGCGAAATTCAGATTATCGGAGCAACAACTTTCACCGAATACAGAAAATATATTGAAAAAGATGCTGCTCTTGAACGCAGACTCCAGCCCATCAAGGTTGAAGAGCCTTCGATTGAGCAGACAACCGAAATGCTCATCGGTGTCAAGGATTATTATGAGGATTACCACCGTGTAAGAGTTACCGATACCCTTATTGAAAAGGCGGTCAACCTTTCCGAAAGATATATCAATGACAGATTTTTGCCCGATAAGGCAATTGACCTTCTTGACGAAGCTTGTACTTGCGCAAATCTCCGCAACAAGAATATAAGCGATTTTGAGGTTGCATCGGCAGAACTTGAAGAGCTTGAAGCTCACGAAGCTGAGCTTATGGATTCAACCGAAGAAAAGAATTATGAAGAAATCGCAAAGATAAAGGCAGAAATCATTCAGAAAAAAGAAGAGGTTGCAAAACTTGAAGAGCTTGCTTCCGATAATCACGTTACAGAGGATGACCTTGCAAGAGTTATTCAGCTCTGGACAGGTATCCCCGCAAGCAAGGTTATCGAAAGTGACCTTCGACGACTTTCTTCTCTTGAAGATAATCTCAAGGCAGGAATTATCGGTCAGGATGAAGCTGTTTCTCTCGTTGCAGCCGCAGTAAGACGAGGCAGAGTGAGAATCAGCCCCCGCCGCAGACCTGCATCGTTTATCTTTGTCGGCCCGACAGGTGTGGGTAAAACAGAACTTGTAAAACTCCTTGCAAAAGAACTTTTCGATACTCCTGAAACCCTTATCCGTCTTGACATGAGCGAATTCATGGAGAAGCATTCCGTTTCAAGAATCATCGGTTCTCCTCCGGGATATGTCGGCTATGACGAAGCAGGTCAGCTCACCGAAAAGGTACGCCGTAAGCCCTATTCGGTAGTCCTTTTTGATGAAATTGAAAAGGCGCATCCCGATGTCATGAATATTCTTCTTCAGATTCTCGACGAAGGCAGAATAACCGATGCTCAGGGCAGAACGGTTAACTTTGAAAACACCGTTATAGTTATGACCTCAAATGCAGGAAGCAACAGAGGATCGGGCGCACTCGGTTTTGCAAAAACAAAGAATGAGGCATCAAAAGAAAGAGCGCTTAAGGCTCTCAACGAATTCCTCCGCCCCGAATTCATCGGCAGAGTTGACGAGGTTGTTGTTTTCAATGATCTTTCGCTCGATGATTATAAGCGCATCGCTGTTCTTATGCTCAGCGAGCTTGTTGATCCTCTTGTTGACAAGGGAATCACCTTTACATGGAACAACGAAGCGGTATCTCTCATCGCAGAAAAATCCGTTGACGGACCCAGAGGCGCAAGAGATCTGCGCAACGTTATCCGCAAGAATGTTGAGGATGTTATTACAGAAAAAATCGTTAACGCCGAAACCGAAATCAAATCCGTTAACCTCACAACTGAGGGCGATAAGATAATCTGCAATTTTGCATAAAATTAAACCGTATCACTTTCGGGTGATACGGTTTTTTTATGGATGAATATATTGCCCGTGCTTCTTTGTGTTTTCGCCTCTTTGAATCGCAAACTGAGGACAGCGATGCAGACAACCGAGACACATTGCGCATTTATCTTTGACCCAGACGGGCTTGCCGTTCTGAATTTCAATAGCATTCTCGGGACAATTTTCGGCGCACTTCCTGCACCCTATGCAGCTGTTTTCAACCGAAAGACTGCTTGTGCGACGGAGATTTTCATAGTCTTTATAGAAATAATCCGAAAAAGGAATACGGCGGTTATCAAAATTGCCGTTTTTCTTTTTGATAATCTTTTTTATGATTTTTTCAGCCGTTTCATCGGCTTTTTTATTTCTTTCGGCAATCTTGTCTTTATCAGATAAATCGTAAATAGGTGTCCATGTGTCGGGCATTCTGACGGAGTATTGTGCATTGACTGTGAAATTTATCTTTGCAAGCTCGTTTTTTATAATTTTACTTGCACCGCCCGAAAATCCTCCGTAGGTTGCAACGGTGAAAATATAATTACCGTTCATTTTTATGTTCAGTTTATCAATGAAACGGCAGAGGGTAATCGGCAAACCAAAGTTGTAAACAGGAAAAACAAAGCCGATGTTTTCGTTTTTATCGGCAATGAAATTATATAAATCTTTTTTCAGGCATTCGGTTATGTCGGCATATCTGTCGCCTGTTTTTTCGGCAATGAGTTTTGCGATGTGACGGCTGTTGCCCGTGGCGGAAAAATAAAAAATCATGGTGTCACCTCCATTGATATTGACTATTATATAATATTTGCTTATACTTATCAAGAAGGGGATGATAAAATGAATTTCAATCTTCATGAAAAAGCAAAAGAAAACATAATCGTTGTTGCCCACAGAGGCGCGTGCGGAGGAAATATTCCGTGCAATACAATGGCGGCTTATGAAATCGCGCTCAAGCAGGGCGCAGATATGATAGAGGTTGATGTCAGCTGCAGTAAAGACGGAAAGCTCTTTCTTTTTCATCCCGGAATGGAAAGAGAGCATCTCGGAAAAAGAACGGATTTGGAAAAGATTGATTATGACAAAATCAAAAAATTCCGTTATATCAATTATGACAGAACGCCGACCCAATTTCCTCTTGCCGATTTTGACGACCTTCTTGAAACTTTCAAGGGCAGATGTTTTATTAATATTGATAAATTCTGGAGTAATCCCCAAAAGATTTATGAGGCAGTCAAACGCCACGGAATGACTGAACAGATGCTTGTTAAAAGTGCGCCGTCGGATAAAGTATTCAAAATTCTCGGTGAAGTTGCGCCCGAAATACCTTTTATGCCGATTGTCAGGGATGAACATCCGCTTCATGAAATGCTTCTCAAGAGCAATATCAATTATGTCGGCGTTGAGGTGCTTTTCGAAAAAGAAAACGCAACTGTCGCAAGCGAAGAATTCATTGAAAAGATGCACCGTGACAATGTTCTTGTGTGGATGAATTCGATTATCTATGACCATAAAGAACAGCTTTCGGGCGGTCACAGTGACGATACGGCGCTCACCGTCAGTGAGGATTACGGCTGGGGATGGATTGCTGATAAGGGTGTTGATATGATCCAGACCGATTGGACAATGATGCTTGTTGATTATCTGAAACGTTCAGGAAAATACTATCGCAAATAAGAAAAGAGCTGTTTCAACAAAATGAAACAGCTCTTTTTTGCAATAAATCAATATTTATCCTCTTCGTATGCAACGATTGTATATCCCATGGGATAGGGCTCGACCTCGGGAGAATCAATGAAAGTTCTGATAACATGATAAAAAACTACTCTTTGAACGGTACAGCTTTTCGAACGGATGCGGTCAAGCGTTATTTCGCCCTTCAGATATGTTACAACATCGCCGTCATCATCAATGAATGAGTCAACATGAACATAATCAAAATCGGGAAGTCTGTATTCTTCGGCATAGTCTTCGATGTCATAGCCTTCTCTTCTGAAAAATATGCGGTCATATTTCAGATGCCATTTGACTAATTCTTTCTTGAATTCCATTTCGCTCATGGGGTTAATCCAGCTCATTTTGTAATTCCGAGCTCCTTGCAGCAATCGCAAACGATTTTTTGCATTTCGTCCATCTTCTTTTCGATGTCGGCAACGAGGGCGAACTGTGTGCGGCATCTTACGAGATTATGTTCGGGATATTCTGTTTTGAAATAGATATCGCCGTTGATGAAATCTCCGAGGAAACGCATTCCGCATTCAAAAGTCATGAGCTTTGATGAGAATGCGAGCTGTTCGATTTCTTTTTTTGTGAGGCTTTCGCCTGCGGTGGTAAGATAACCGAGGGTGTATGCTTTGAAGTTTTCGATACTTAAAGAAACTTTTGAAACGTCCTTTTCATCCTCTGAAGCGGTGTTTGCACCGAAACGGATGCTGTCGCCGAAATCGTAAAGTGAAAGGCCGGGCATAACGGTGTCAAGGTCAACAACGCAGATTCCTTCGTTTGTTTCGTTATCAAACATAACGTTGTTGAGCTTTGTGTCATTATGGGTAACTCTCAAAGGAAGCTCGCCTGCATCAAGCATATCAAGAAGAACGGAGCAATCCTTTTCTCTGGCAAGCACAAACTTTATTTCTTCTTCTACCTGAGAAGCTCTGCCCGAAAGGTTGTCAGCAACAGCCTTTTTGAAATCGGCAAATCTTGAAACGGTGTTGTGGAAATTGGGGATTGTTTCTACAAGAGAATCAATGGGATAATCGGCAAGGATACGCTGAAATTTACCGAAAGCTTTTGCCGCATTGAAGAAAACTTCGGGATTTTCAACGGTCTGGCATGAATGTGCGCCGTAGATAAAGTTATAGCATCTCCAGAAACGGTTTTCGCCGTCAATATAGTAGGGCTTGCCGTCTTTTGCGGGAATAACATAGAGGCATTCTCTTTCAACGTCTCCGCCGTTATTTTCAACATATTCGCGCATATAGTTTGTGACGCCCATAACATTTTCCATAAGAGCTTCGGGCTGTTTGAAAACATAGGTGTTGAGTTCCTGAACGAGATATTTATTGAGCTTTCCGCTTTCTTCACGGAAATCAAAAACATAGGTGTTGTTTATATGTCCGTCATGGAGCTGGGAACTCTTTTCGAATTCTCCGTCAAATTTGAATGCGTTGAGAAGCTCTGTAACAATTTTGTTATCCATAATATTTACACCTTTCTGAATTCAATAACTCCGAAAAATTCGGGTCTGTGAAAATCGGGCTTTTCTGTTTTTACAGGGAAGAATGAACCGAAATGAGGATTTTTTGAAAGTTCGGCGCATTTATAGAAATTTCCCTTTATCGATGATTCGTCAACATGATAATCAATGCCGTAAAGCTCGGAAATCAGCTTTTCGGGGATGATTATTTCATATCCCCACGCTGTTTTGCCGTTTTCGGTTATTTCCATGGTTTCGATAACGGGTTCAATATCGGTCAGACCTTTTATAAAAACTCTGTCGCTTCTGCAGGTGCCGATTTGTGAGAGATAAACGCCGTTTTTATTGACCTCGAAATTGATATACCGTTCATCGTTTTCGACAGGCATGAGGAAAACTTCAAGACAGCTGTCTGTGTAAACGGGGTCATCACGTTTGGTGCAGTTGCAGAGAATATCATCTTCAAATGACCATAAAACAGCGTGGATCCCTTCGTTTTCAACGGCAAATATTGCCGCATAACTTTCGGGATGAATATCGCCGTCTTTTTCCCATGGGAAATTTGCAATTTCGCCAACGGGAAAATCTTTTATATCTTCTGCTTTTTTGAAAATCGGAGCAATCATAAATTCCCTCCGCAACTAATATATTAAAAACATTATACTATATAGAGGTTGAATAGTCAACAAACAAAAAACGGGTACGGAGAACCGTACCCGTAATTATTTGATTACATAGCTTCAACGATAGCTTTTGTATCTCTTGCGATAACAAGCTCTTCGTTTGTGGGAAGAACAAATACCTTAACCTTTGAATTTGCGGTTGAGATTTCGCCTTCCTTGCCTCTGCGCATGATTTCGTTTGCTTCTGCGTCAAGTTCAACGCCGAGATATGCAAGGTTGTTGCAAACGTCTGCACGAAGGTCAAATGTGTTTTCGCCGATACCGCCTGTGAATACGATAGCGTCAACACCGTTCATAGCTGCAACATAGCTGCCGATGAGCTTGCGAACCTGATATTTCTGGATGCTTCTTGCAAGGTGAGCTCTTTCGTTGCCGTCTGCTTCTGCAGCGGAAACGTCTCTGTCATCGCTGCCTACGCCTGAAATACCGAGAACGCCTGATTTCTTGTTGAGAATTGTGTCTGTTTCAGCAGGTGTCCAGCCTTCCTTCTGCTGAAGGTAGGTGATAACGGAGGGGTCAACAGCGCCGCAACGTGTACCCATGATGAAACCGTCGAGGGGAGTAAGACCCATGCTTGTGTCGATGCACTTGCCGCCCTTAACAGCTGTGATTGATGAACCGTTGCCGAGGTGGCATGTAACAATCTTGAGGTCTTCGATGTTCTTGCCCATAACTTCTGCGCATCTTGCGCTTACGAAGCGGTGAGATGTGCCGTGGAAGCCGTAGCGGCGAACCTGATACTTTTCGTAGTATTCATAGGGGATGGGGAAGATGTATGCTTCGGGAGGCATTGTTGAATGGAATGCGTTATCGAAAACAACAACCTGGGGAAGGTCCTTTCCGAAAACATCAAAGCAAGCTTTGATACCCTGAATGTGTGCGGGATTGTGGAGAGGAGCGAGGTCGCAAAGGCTTTCGATGCCTGCAACAACTTCGTCTGTAACGAGTGTGCTTTCCTTGAAGAGAGCGCCGCCCTGAACGATTCTGTGGCCGATAGCAGAGATTTCGCTGAGGTCATCGATAACTTTTGATGCGCCTTCGGTAAGAGCCTTTTTAACCTGAAGGAAAGCTTCTGTGTGGTTAGCCATGAAAACGGGAGTTTCAAACTTTTCGCCGTTTGCTGAACCGCCGATAAAGCTGGTTTCCTGACCGATTTTTTCGCAGTTACCCTTTGCAAGAACTGATTCGTTTTCCATATCGAAAAGCTGATACTTGAGTGATGAACTGCCGCAGTTAATTACAAGAATTTTCAATTTTAACACTCCTAATAGTGAATATTTGCTTGATTTAAGCTCATAACTGTTATATTATATACTTATATTTCCGTTTTTGCAAGTATTTATTACATTAAATATCATGAAAGGATACCGAAAATGAAGGTTGCCGGAATAATTGCGGAATTCAATCCGTTCCATAACGGACATGCGCTTCTTGTGCAGAAAGCACGTGAGGCGGGGTTTACCCATGTTATCGCAGTTATGAGCGGTAATTTTGTGCAGAGGGGAGAGCCTGCAATTTTTCATCATTCCGTAAGAACAAAATCGGCTCTTGAAAACGGAGTTGACCTTGTTTTGCAGCTTCCTTGCGTTTATGCAATGTCGGGCGCGCAGAGTTTTGCAAGAGCAGGTGTTGAGATTCTTGAGGCTCTCGGAATTGTCGATGCCATTGTTTTCGGCAGCGAATGCGGAGATGCTGAGTTATTGTCAGAAACAGCCGATGCGGTTTACGGAGAAGAAATAAAATCTTTTCTTGCAGATGAATTGGAAAAGGGCATTTCTTTTGCATCCGCAAGAGAAAATGCGTTGAGAAAAATCAATTCGGAATATGCCGATGTTATAAAAAGCCCCAATAATATTCTCGGAGTTGAATATATCGCCGCTTTAAAAAAGCTCGGAAGCAAAATGAAACCCGTTACTTTTTCAAGAATCGGTGCGGCGCATGATTCCGATGAAACAGACGGAAAAATTGCCGGAGCATCATTGATAAGAGAAAAAATCAGAAACGGCGATGAGTGGAAAAAACTTGTTCCTGAGGGTGCGGTTGAAAGTTATATCGATGCCGAATCGGCTGATATATACAGATTGGAAAATACGGTTCTCTATAAAATCAGAACGGTTTCTGCGGAAGAACTTTCGAAAGTTCCCGATATCAGCGAAGGAATAGAAAACAGAATTATTTCCGCTGCAAAGCAGGCGAGAAGCCTTGATGAGCTGTATTTCCTTGCAAAAACAAAGAGATATTCTCATGCGAGAATAAGAAGAATTGTATGGAATTGTCTTCTCGGAATTACCGCTGATGACCTTGAAAAGAGTGTTCCGTATATAAGAATAACGGGCTTTAATAAAAGGGGTTCGGAGCTCATAAAGGCGGCAAAAGAAACATCAAAACTTCCGATTATTTCAAAACCTGCGGATTTTTTACGCCTTGAAGAAACGGCGCAAAGAATTTTTTCTCTTGAATGCACAGCGGGGGATATCTATGAACTTTGCATGGAAAAGCCGTCTGCGTGCGGAACAGAAAAAGGTCTGCGACCGATAATAAACGAATAATATCTATAGTAATTAATAATATATATTAACTTAAAAATATAATTAACATTTTATATGAGAATCAACCGGACGGTAGGCATCTTCAGCTGTCTTACCGTCCGGCTTTTTTCTGTCAGAATGAACAAAAGCAACAAAAATACAAACAAAAATATTTTCTAAAAACATAAAAATTTCGTATGAATGCACAAATATTATTTTTAAAAAATATTTTTTTATAAAAAGGATTGACTTTCAAAAAAATTTGGAATATAATGCTAAACTGCATATTATACTGGAATTTAATACCCTATAATTTATGTTTATTTTGCGCATAAAATAATTATTTATATAGGGAAATTCCCAAGCAAATTTACGGCTTTCCACCAAATGGAAATTTCAAAGAAACGGAGTGAATTTAGCCTGATGCTGAAAGTTAATCCCGTTAAACGAGGAAGTTGCACACGCATGAGCTTCGGCAAAATCGATGAGGTTATGGATATGCCTAACCTGATTGAGATCCAGAAGTCCTCCTACCAGTGGTTCATCGAAACCGGTCTTAAGGAGGTATTCCGTGATATGGCGGACATCACGGATTACACAGGTAACTGGGTTCTCAGCTTCATTGATTATCGCATGGATGACAAGCCCAAGTATACGGTTCGCGAATGCAAAGAGCGCGATGCCACATACGCTGCTCCCATGAGAGTAACGGTGCGTCTGCAGAACAAAGAAACAGGAATTATCAAAGAATCGGAAGTCTTTATGGGTGATTTCCCCATCATGACCGAGAGCGGTACTTTTGTTATCAACGGTGCTGAACGTGTTATCGTTTCCCAGCTCGTTCGTTCTCCCGGTGTATACTACGGAATGACTCACGATAAGACAGGTATCGAACTTTACACAAGTACCATCAACCCCAACAGAGGTGCATGGCTTGAATACGAAACCGATATCAACGATATTTTCTATGTCCGTATTGACAAGAACAGAAAAATTTATATCACAGCATTTATCCGTGCTCTCGGTTTAAGCTCAAACGATGATATCCGCCGTTTCTTCGGTGAAGATGCAAAGCTTGAAGCTACCATGGAAAAGGATGAAACGAGAAACACCGAAGAAGCTCTCATGGAAGTATTCAAAAAGCTTCGTCCCGGCGAACCCGTTACCCTTGAATCCGCACAGCAGCACATCGATAATCTTTTCTTCGATCCCCACAGATATGATATTTCCAGAGTAGGCCGTTATAAATACAACAAAAAGCTTTCTCTGCTCAACCGTCTTCCCGGCTGCAAGGTTGCACAGCCCGTTATCTCTGAATATACAGGCGAGCTTCTTGCTGAACCCGGTGAAATTCTTACAAAGCAGAAGGCTCTTGAAATAGAGCAGGCAGGCGTTATGAAGGTTGTTGTTGCTTGTGAGGACGGCAGCGAACTGTTCGTTATCTCCAACGGCATGACCGACCCTGCGGCGCTTCTTCCCGCAGATATCACCAAAGAAGAACTTGATGCAATCGGCATCAACGAAAAGGTACGCTTCTCCGTTCTTCACGAAATCGTTGAAAAGTGCGGCGAAGATAAAGCAGCTCTCCTTGCTGAAATGGCAGAACGCTGCGATGACCTTATTCCCAAGCATATCATCGTTGACGATATCTTTGCATCTGTCAACTATGTTAACTGCCTTACAAAGCGTGTCGGCAATACCGACGATATAGACCATCTCGGCAACAGACGTATCCGTTCCGTAGGCGAACTTCTTCAGAATCAGGTAAGAATCGGCCTTGCAAGAATGGAAAGAGTTGTTCGTGAAAGAATGGCTATTCAGGCTCAGGAAGATGAAGATAAGATAACCCCGCAGACTCTTATCAACATCCGTCCCGTACAGGTAGCAATCAAGGAGTTCTTCGGTTCATCACCGCTTTCGCAGTTCATGGACCAGTCAAACCCCCTTGCTGAACTTACCCATAAGCGCCGTCTTTCGGCTCTCGGTCCCGGCGGTCTTTCACGAGACAGAGCAGGTTTCGAAGTTCGAGACGTTCACTATACACACTACGGCAGAATGTGTCCCATTGAAACTCCCGAAGGTCCCAACATCGGTCTTATTTCATATCTTGCAACATTCGCAAGAATCAATGAATACGGCTTCATCGAAGCACCTTTCAGAAAGATTGATAAGGAAACAGGTAAGGTTCTCAATGAGGTTGTCTATATGACTGCCGATGAAGAAGACGAGTTTGTAGTTGCTCAGGCTAACGCACCGCTTGACAGTGAGAACCGCTTCGCAAAAGATAAGATTACCGCAAGATACAGAGACGAATTCATGGATGTAGACAACACCGCCGTTGACTTCATGGACGTTTCACCCAAGATGGTTGTTTCGGTTGCAACCGCAATGATTCCCTTCCTTGAGAACGACGACGCAAACCGTGCGCTCATGGGATCGAACATGCAGAAGCAGGCTGTTCCTCTTCTCAAGACCGATGCTCCCATTGTTGGTACAGGTATGGAATATAAAGCCGCTGTTGACTCGGGTGTAACAATTCTTGCAGCAGAAGGCGGTACCGTAACAAAGGTTTGCGCAGACGGTATTACCGTTATGGGCGACAGCGGTACAAGCAGATATTATGAACTCATCAAATATATGCGCTCCAACCAGGGCACATGTATCAACCAGCGTCCCATCGTTGAAGTTGGTCAGAGAGTTGAAAAGAACGAGGTTATCGCTGACGGTCCCGCAACCGATCACGGTGAAATCAGCCTTGGTAAGAACGCTCTCGTAGGCTTCATGACATGGGAAGGCTATAACTACGAAGACGCCGTTCTTGTTAACGAAAAAATCGTTCGTGATGACGTTTATACTTCAATTCACATCGAAGAATACGAAACAGAAGCAAGAGACACCAAGCTCGGACCCGAAGAAATCACAAGAGATATCCCCAACGTTGGTGAAGATGCCCTCGGCAACCTTGACGAACGCGGTATCATCAGAATCGGTGCCGAAGTCCAGTCGGGCGATATTCTTGTCGGTAAGGTTACACCCAAGGGTGAAACCGAGCTTACTGCAGAAGAAAGACTTCTTCGTGCAATCTTCGGTGAAAAGGCTAAGGAAGTCAGAGATACTTCTCTTAAAGTTCCCCACGGTGAATACGGTATCGTTGTTAATGTTGAAGTTTTCACAAGAGAAAACAGCGATGAGCTTTCACCCGGCGTAAATAAAGTTGTTCGTTGCTATATCGCTCAGAAGCGTAAGCTTTCAGTCGGCGATAAGATGGCTGGCCGTCACGGTAACAAGGGTGTTGTTTCAAGAATTCTTCCCCAGGAAGATATGCCCTTCCTTCCCGACGGTACTCCTCTTGATATCGTTCTTAACCCCCTCGGCGTTCCTTCCCGAATGAACATCGGTCAGGTTCTCGAGGTTCACCTCGGCTTTGCCGCAAGAGCTCTCGGATATAAGATGATGACTCCTGTATTTGACGGTGCACACGAAGAAGACATCACCGAGGCATTCAAAGAGGCAAACAGAGTTGCTATGGAAGAAGCTGAAAAGGAAGCAGCAGCAAAGGGTGTTGAATTCGATCCCTCAACTGTTCCCCAGCTCCGTCTCGACTGCAAATCAATTCTTACCGACGGCAGAACGGGCAGAAAGTTTGATAACCCCGTAACAGTCGGTGTCATGTATTATCTTAAGTTGCATCACCTTGTTGACGATAAGATTCATGCCCGTTCAACAGGTCCTTACTCACTCGTTACTCAGCAGCCCCTCGGCGGTAAAGCTCAGTTCGGCGGCCAGCGTTTCGGTGAAATGGAAGTTTGGGCACTTGAAGCTTACGGCGCAGCTTATACTCTTCAGGAAATTCTTACCGTTAAGTCCGACGACGTTGTCGGTCGTGTAAAGACCTACGAAGCAATCGTCAAGGGCAAAAACGTTCCCACACCCGGTATCCCCGAATCCTTCAAGGTTCTCATCAAGGAACTTCAGGCTCTTGCGCTTGATATCAAAGTTCTCGACGAAAACGATGAAGAAATCGATCTTCGTCAGTCATTCGACAACGAAGACGCAGGCTTTGTTTCCGATGACAAGGCATTCCAAAATGTCAATGACGTTGAACAGAGCGATGACTTCATGATTGATGAGGAAAGCGAAGACAACGATATCTTCATCAGAAACACAGATGAAGATGACGGTATGTTTGATGACTTGCAGGATGAAATGGGAGTTGAAGACTTTGGCTTTGACTTCGGACCTTCGGAGGACGGTTATGATGAATAATCGTCTCCTCCAAAAAACTAACGGAAGGGGCATCGTTTAATGGAAAATATTGAATCCAACAGCAACCTTACATTTGAATCCATAAAAATCGGCCTTGCTTCACCCGACCAGATCAGAGAATGGTCATACGGTGAAGTAAAGAAGCCCGAAACCATAAACTACAGAACTCTCAAGCCCGAAAAGGAAGGTCTTTTCTGCGAAAAGATTTTCGGACCTCAGAAGGACTGGGAGTGCCATTGCGGAAAGTATAAGAGAATCCGCTATAAGGGCAAAGTCTGCGAACGCTGCGGTGTTGAAATCACAAGAGCAAAGGTTCGCCGTGAGAGAATGGGTCATATCGAACTTGCAACACCCGTTTCTCACATCTGGTATTTCAAGGGTATCCCCTCAAGAATGGGTCTTATCCTTGATATATCACCCAGAGATCTTGAAAAAGTTCTCTATTTTGCAAAGCATATCGTAACAGATCCCGGCGATACACCCCTTGAAAAGTATCAGACTCTTGACGAAAAAGATTACGAAGAATACAGACTTCGTTATGAGGATGATTTCAAGGCAGGCATGGGTGCCGAGGCAATCAAGCAGCTTCTTGCAGAAATCGATCTTGACGATCTTTCAGCAAAGCTCAAGGATGAAATGGAATCCGCATCGGGTCAGAAGAGAGCAAAGGCTCTTAAGCGCCTCGAAGTTGTTGAGGCATTCAGACAGTCAGGCAACAGACCTGAATGGATGATTCTTGATGTAATCCCCGTAATTCCTCCTGAAATCAGACCCATGGTTCAGCTCGAAGGCGGCAGATTTGCAACCTCCGACCTCAATGACCTTTACAGACGTGTTATCAACAGAAATAACCGTCTTGCAAAGCTTATAGAACTCGGTTCTCCCGAAATCATTATCAGAAACGAAAAGAGAATGCTCCAGGAAGCTGTTGACGCTCTTATCGATAACGGCAGACGCGGCAGACCTGTTACAGGTCCCAACAACAGAGCTCTCAAGTCACTTTCCGATATGCTTAAGGGTAAGCAGGGCCGTTTCAGACAGAACCTTCTCGGTAAGCGTGTTGACTACTCGGGCCGTTCGGTTATCGTTGTAGGTCCCGAACTCAAGCTTTATCAGTGCGGTCTTCCCAAGGAAATGGCACTTGAACTCTTCAAGCCCTTCGTTATGAAGCGCCTTGTTGAAACAGAAGTTGCAGGTAATGTTAAGTCAGCCCGTAAGATGGTTGAACGCTCAAATCCTGCAGTATGGGATGCTCTTGAAGTTGTTATCAAGGATCATCCTGTTATGCTTAACCGTGCTCCCACTCTTCACAGACTCGGTATTCAGGCATTTGAACCCGTTCTCGTAGAAGGCAGAGCAATTAAGCTTCATCCCCTTGTATGTACCGCTTTCAACGCCGACTTCGACGGTGACCAGATGGCTGTTCACGTTCCTCTTTCGGCAGAGGCTCAGGCAGAAGCACGTTTCCTTATGCTCGCTGCAAACAACCTCCTTAAGCCTTCAGACGGACGCCCCGTTGCTGTTCCCACACAGGACATGATCCTCGGTTCGTACTACCTTACAATGGTTAACGATAACAATCCCGAGAATTCGGATTATAATCCCGATAACCCCTGCGAACCCGGTGCAGCAGTTGAAGCAAAGGATGAAAACGGAAATCTCATTCTTGATGAAAACGGCGAAAGAATTCTTATCTATAAGACATTCGGCAGCGTTGATGAAGCAATGATGGCTTATGATGAAGGCGACATCGGCCTCCATGTAAACATCAGAATCCGTATGACAAAGGAAGTTAACGGCGAAAAGATTACCCGCCTTGTTAAGACAACTCTCGGTAAGGTTATCTTCAACGGTCCCATTCCTCAGGATCTCGGATTTATTGACAGAACAAATCCCGACAATCTCTTCACTCCCGAGGTTGACGTGCTTGTTAATAAGAAGATGCTCGGTAAGATTATCGACCGCTGCATCAAAGTTCACGGAACAGCTGTTTCCGCTGATGTTCTTGATAAAATCAAGGCTCAGGGTTATAACTATTCAACACGAAGCGGTATCACCGTTGCTGTTGTTGACGCAACAATTCCTCCTCAGAAGAAAGCTCTTCTCGAGGTTGCTGAGAAGAAAGTTTCTCAGATTACTGCAAAATACGAAAGAGGCTTCATCACTAATGATGAACGTTCCGAAGAAGTTATCAAGGCTTGGGAAGAATGCACAAAGAGCGTTGCTGCAGAACTTAAGAAGAACTTCAAGAAGTTCAATCCCATCAACATGATGCTTGATTCGGGTGCCCGTGGTAACGATTCACAGCTTCGTCAGCTTGCAGGTATGCGTGGTCTTATCGCAAACACAGCAGGTAAAACAATCGAGGTTCCCATCAAGGCTAACTACCGTGAAGGCCTCAACATTTCAGAATACTTCATTTCTTCCCGTGGTGCTCGTAAAGGTCTTGCCGATACAGCTCTTCGTACAGCTGACTCGGGTTACCTTACCCGCCGTCTTGTTGACGTTTCACAGGAAGTTATCATCCATCAGGAAGACTGCCATTGCACAGACGGTATCAATGTATATGATATTTATGACGGCGATCCCAAGTTCGGCGGCAGAAAGATTGTTGGTCTTGCAGAAAGATTGACAGGCAGATTCCTTCTTGAAGATTATATCGATCCCGCAACAGGCGAACTTCTCGCTTCAAAGGATGTTATGGTTAACGATGCTGTTGCTGAAAAGGTTGCAGCAAGTGTTCAGAGAGAAACAGACAAGAAGATTGCCGCAGGCGAACTTCCCGAAGGCTCAAGAGCACAGATCAAGATTCGTTCACTTCTTTCATGCTGCTCAGACAGAGGCGTATGTATCAAGTGCTACGGTGCAAACCTTGCAACAGGCGATCCCGTAACAGTCGGTGAAGCAGTTGGTATTATCGCTGCTCAGTCCATCGGTGAACCCGGTACTCAGCTTACAATGAGAACCTTCCATACCGGTGGTGCTGCTGACCAGTCGGATATTACAACCGGTCTTCCCAGAATTGAAGAACTCTTCGAAGCTCGCAAACCCAAGATGCTTGCTATCATGAGTGAAGTGGAAGGCGTTGTTTCTTTCAGAGAAATCAAGAAGAGCCAGCATGTTGTTGTTACAACTGATGACGGCGAAGAAAGAACCTATCTCATTCCCTATGGTTTCCGTCTTAAGGTTACCGAAGGACAGAGAGTTGCATTGGGTGCTCAGCTTACCGAAGGTGCACAGAGCCCCCACGATATTCTTGCAATTCTCGGCGTTGAGGCTGTTCATGACTACCTCATCAGAGAAGTACAGAGAACCTACCGCGGTCAGGGTGTTGATATCAACGATAAGCATATCGAAGTTATCGTACGCCAGATGATGAGAAAGGTCAGAATCTCCGAACCCGGCGATTCCAAGTTCCTTCCCGGTATTGTTGTTGAAAAGGCAGAATTCAGAGAAGAAAACGAAAGAATTACAAGAGAAGCTGCAGAAAAGGGCGAAGAACCCAAGCTTGCACAGGCAATTCCCACACTTATGGGTATCACCAAGTCTTCACTTGCAACAGATTCATTCCTTTCAGCTGCATCCTTCCAGGAAACAACAAGAGTTCTTACCGATGCCGCAATCAAGGGCAAAACAGACCCGCTTATCGGTCTTAAGGAGAACGTAATTATCGGTAAACTCCTTCCCTCAGGCACAGGTATGAAGTGCTATGGCAATGTAAATGTTTTCTCAACAGGAAAATTCAGCAATACTGCTGAAAATGTTGATTGATTTTTGTAGAAACTGTTGACAAACGGTGTCGACATGTGTTAAAATACTAAATCGTGGCGTCATGAAGTTCTGCTCTTTTGCAGAGCGGAACTTCTGAACGATATATAATTTCAGAGAAAGGAGAGATTGTTTTTGCCTACCTTTAATCAGCTCGTTCGTAACGGCAGGGAAACACTTGAAAAGAAGCCCAAGGCTCCCGCTCTTTTGAAGGGTCTCAACTCAAAGAAGAATGTTCTTACAGATCAGGATTCTCCTCAGAAGCGTGGTGTATGCACCGCTGTTAAGACTGCAACCCCCAAAAAGCCCAACTCAGCTCTTCGTAAGATCGCAAGAGTTCGTCTCACAAACGGCATTGAGGTTTCAGCTTATATCCCCGGTGTTGGCCATAACCTTCAGGAACACTCAGTTGTTCTTATCAGAGGCGGTCGTGTTAAGGACCTTCCCGGTGTGCGTTACCACATCATCCGCGGTACACTTGATACCCAGGGCGTTAACGGC
>JAZQTZ010000037.1:0-3439 GCA_045631105.1 Acutalibacteraceae bacterium | reverse complement strand
TGGTGGAAGAGGGTGGATTCGAACCACCGAAGTCGTTGACGGCAGATTTACAGTCTGCTCCCTTTGGCCGCTCGGGAACTCTTCCATATTAAATTGGAGCTGGTGGACGGACTCGAACCCCCGACCTGCTGATTACAAATCAGCTGCTCTACCAACTGAGCTACACCAGCAATTTTGCTGTGTTCCGTAGAACGCTTGACTAATATATCACATAATTTCAATTAAGTCAAGCGTTTTTTTGAAAAAATTCGATAATTTTTATGTTTTCCATTTTATATTATCAGTCGTATATAAAAACGGCCTGCATTTCTGCAAGCCGTTTCGTTATTTTAGAAAATATCAAGAGCGATTACCGAATAAAGAAGTTCGGGAACCATGATGAGGAACTTGGGAAGCCATTCGATGAATGTGTATGCTGCAAGACCCATGAAGCTGGGAACTGCACCGAGAATATATTCGAATTCGCTTGTTGTATTATCGCCTGTGAAGGTGATTTCGTTCTTGCCTGTTTCCTTTGTGATGGTGAATGAATCGTGGCAAGTTACCTTGGGTTCTTCGTTAACATCGATGATGTTGCCTTCTTCGTCTGTTGTGTAGTCGGAAACAACATAGGAATTAACGGTAAGTGTTCCGCCGTCAACAGAGAATGTGCTGAAGATACCGCCTTCATAATCGGGGTTTTCCTGATCCCAGTCGCCATCCCAGTAGTCGCCGCCGCTTCTCTGAATTGTGCCTGCAGCGATGAGTTCTGACTTAAGGAAGTGGTTTTCAAGGAAGGGACGAACCTCATATCTCTTTGCACCTGCTGTGCCTGAAAGGATATAAACTGTGCCGTCTTCGTTAACCTTGTTTGACTTGATGGGGTTTGTTCTGATGTACTGATGGTCGTGACCGCTGAGAACGAGGTCTACATCGCATTCTTCAACAACGCTTGCGAGAGATCTCTGGAGATAGAGAGCATCGGGCCACTTTGCGTCCTTACCGAGTGAGTAAGGTGACTTATGCATAAGAACGATTTTCCAGTCCTTATCGGTGCTGTTCATATCGTTCTTGAGCCAGATAAGCTGGGGAATTGAGATTGAAAGAATATCGTTTGTGTTGACAACAGCGAAATGAATGTTGCCGTAATCGAAGGAATAGTTAACGCCGTCGGAAGTCTGAACGCTTTCGGTTGTGTCAAGGTTGAACATATTGTTGAACCAATCTGTAACGCCGAGACCGTCATGGTTGCCTGCAACGGGAGCGAGAGTTGTGTTCATGTTGATTTCTCCCATTGCGTTGTCATAGTAATCCCATTCTTCGTTTGTGCTGTCATCGGTGAAGTCGCCGAGGCAGGTCATGAATTCTGCTGTGGGCATTGTTTTGAAAGCCTGTTCAACAACTCTTGCAGCTCTGTCAAAGTTTTCCTGATTACCTGCCTGAACGTCTGCGAAGGTGATGAAATCAACCTTGTCATCGCCGTTATCGGTAACAAATGAACCCCATGCACTGAATTCTGTGCCGTTACCTACTCTGAAAGCATATTCTGTGCCTGCAGCGAGGTCTGTTACGGTTGCCTTATGAACGAAGTTGCCTTCCCACTCGAAAACTTCCGCATATTCGATTTTTGCGGTTGCGGGAGCGAGTTCAACAACGCTTGAAGTGTTTGTTTTTGTGTACCATGTGATACCCTTCTGTGCATTTTTGCCGTAGAAAACAACGGAAATGCGGAAAGGAGTTGTGTCGCCGATAACCGAAGGTTCTTCGATTTCAGGAGCTTCTGTTGTTGTTTCTGTTTCAGCTTCTGTTGTTGTTTCTGTTTCGGGAACTGTTGTTTCTGTTTCGGCTTCTGTTGTGTCTTCTGCAAAAGCTGTTGTGGTATCCTCAGCGAGAAGTTCATCTGCTGATACGGATGTTGAAGCAACACCTAAAAGAAGAGAAACGCTGAGAACGAGCGCAATGAGTTTTTTGATATTAATCATTTTGGTATTCCTTTCGCAATTTTATTTTATTCATTGGAAATTAAAGCGCAATTTTTGTGTCCCACTTGGGAAGCCATTCACCTGTGCGGCAATTTCTTGCTCTGAGGAAAATTTCGTTTTCATAAACTTCAACGATATAGGTAAGACCTGAACCGTTGCCGCCTTCTTCGCCGTCTTTGTTTTCAATTGAAAGAGCGGGAACATTGACTGAATGGAAACCTTCGATTACCTGATAGCTGTACTGGCTGAAGCCTGCATGAAGATGTCCTGTGATGAGAACAACTGTGCTGTCCTTTGCACGGTTTGCAAGGATAGCCTTGATTTCATCGTTCTGAGGACCAACGGAACCTGCTTCCTTGTTTGTGCCGTTACCCCATGTTGTGGGAAGATTGTGTGTAAGCTTAAGGGGCTGATGAAGAACAACGAATACGGGCTTGCCCTTTTCTGTTGCAAGCTCATTATCGAGCCATTCAAGCTGTTCGGGGCTGATATATGCTTCTTCAAATTCGGTCTTATCCGAACCCATAACGATGAACTTATAGCCGTTCACAACTTCTGAATAAGCGAGCTTTCCTTCGGAATAAACTCGGTCAGCCATTGTTTCTTCACCGTTGAGAGCATCGGTATACTGATAAATACGTTTTGTACTCTGGCTGTAAGCACGGAGTCTGATATCGTGGTTACCTGTTGCCATGATGAATCGTGCATCAATGGGTGAAAGTTCGTCATAAGCAAGAGCATATTCCTCTGCAAGACCGTTTTCTGCAAGGTCACCTACGGTAACAACAGCGTCAAGTCTTTCTGCGTTGCGAAGGTCGATGCAAGCTTCCTGAAAAGCCTGGTATCTGCCAAACATATAGTTGGAAACCTGAGGGTCTGCCACGGTTGCAAAAACAAGCTTTGCATCGGGCTTTGCCGCTTTGATAACGTCATCCGTTGACGGAGCAACAACGCCGCCGTTGAATGAATAGATAACCGACATGATGAGTGCGAAAAGTTTGAAGAAAATTTGCTGAACAAAATTCAATGCCATAGTTTTATCCTCCTGAAAAATATATACAATAATGTACCACTAAAGGGCAAAAAAGTCAATAAACAAAAGCGGACAGGTTTAATTGACAAGTTTATACAAAATCTTTTCAGAAAAAAACGCTAATTTGGATTAAATATAGGGTTTACAAAAATAAAGAAAAGTGTTAGTATAGTCAATGGTGTATTATTATTAACCATATATATTTTTTAGGAGGAAAAAGACTATGGCTAGAAAAATGAAGACCATGGACGGTAACAACGCCGCTGCATGGGTGTCATATGCTTTCACAGAAGTTGCAGGCATTTACCCCATCACTCCGTCAAGCCCCATGGCAGACTATGTTGACCAGTGGTCAGCACAGGGTATGAAGAATATCTTCGGCACAACCGTTAAGGTTGCCGAAATGCAGTCAGAAGCAGGTGCAGCAGGTACCGTTCACGGTTCA
>JAZQTZ010000036.1:0-18214 GCA_045631105.1 Acutalibacteraceae bacterium | reverse complement strand
TATGTTCTGACCTTGGCGGCTGTTGCTTACGAGCTTCGTGCACGGGGACTGCGTGAGGCTAAAGTTCACCTGGCGGCAGGTCTTCCTCTGACTTGGCTCACTGCACAGAAGGATGCTTTCCGCAGCTACCTTTTGCAGAACAAAGAGGTTGAATTCAGCTTCAACGGCATTGACTACAGGGTCGAGTTTACGGGTGCGGATATTTTTCCGCAGGGGTTTGCCGCTATTGCAGACAGAATTCACGAATTTAGCGGAACAAATATGCTCTGCGATATCGGCAACGGTACGATGAACGTTATGCTTATCAATGAGAAGAAACCCGAAAACCGAAGATGCTTCACGGAGAAATTCGGCACTCAGCAATGCGTGATTCAGGCAAAAGAAGATATGATGCGCACTCACCACGCAACGGTTGACGAATCGGTTATCACCCGTGTGCTTCGTTTCGGCAAAGCGGATATTGCAGATGAATTTCTTGAAACGATTACGAAATCCGCAAAGAACTATGTTGCCGGGATTTTCCGCAATCTTCGCGAACACGGCTACGACCCGAGAACGATGCGACTGACGGTTGTGGGCGGTGGAGGATGCCTGATTAAAAATTTTGCCGACTGCGACAAATCTCGAATTACCGTTATTGATGACATCCGTGCAACCGCAAAGGGTTATGAATGGTGTGCAACGATGCAACGAAAAAGCAGCGGTAAATGAATATCAGAAAAATCACCCTGCGGCTTAACCTTGACAAAGAGAATGACCGCCTTGCTTGGGAGTATCTTCGCTCGTTCAAAGGTCAGTCGTACACCGAAACGGTAGTCAACGCTCTTGTCAGAAAAGATTGGGCAGAGGTTATTGTCGAGAAAATTCTCGAAAATCTGAAGCTTCAACCCTTACCCGAAGAAAAAACGATAGATGAAACCGAGCAGGCTCAAAGCTACGAAGCCGCCCTCGATTTCATCAACAGCTTTTAGTGACGGCATTTTTGCCGTCACTTTTGCTTTCCTCAAAAAACAATGACGGCACTTTTGCCGTCAACCCGAAACGGACTGTTTCAAACAATGCCCTCCTAAACGAAACAGTCTGCTTCGGTAATAAGAAACGGATAAATCCGAAAAATATCTGTTTCTTCAGTCTTAGCAAGCATTGGATTTATTGTAATAAATCCGCTTGCGGGGTAAACCCCGAGAATCAAAAAAAGAAAGGAATGAACATTATGCAGAAAAGAATCCACCGAGTCACCGTTTGCCTTACAGAAGAAGAACACCTCAGACTCAATGAGATGTGTAAGGCAACCGGACTCACAATGTCAAAGCTGATAAGATTTCTGCTTAGCGGTTATTTACCTGCACAGGCTCCTCCTGCCGAGTATTCTGTGCTGATAAAAGAACTGCGTGCAGTCGGTAACAATCTTAATCAGCTTGCGAGAATCGTCCATTCGGGCGGTTATCTCAACACTGCCGAGCTTGACAAAGCCTGCAAAAACTTCAATGAGGTTTCGCAAAAGGTTGACGAAGCCTTTGCACCCAAAAGAGCGTGGCAGTAACTAAAATATTCCCCATAAAAGGCAGGATTGGCAAATGTATCAACTATGTTATGAATCCCGAAAAGACGGTTGAGGCTGATGGCTGGATGTATGTTGACGGCATCAACACTGTTCCCGAAACAGCGGAGAAAAATATGATGGCGGTAAAACAGCGTTACGGAAAAGAAAATGGAACAATGGCTTACCACGTAATTCAGTCCTTTGCACCCGGTGAGGTTACACCCGAAACGGCACACGAAATCGGGCTAAAACTTGCCGAGAGAATGTGGGGCGACAGGTTTGAGGTTGTTGTTTCAACTCATCTTGACCACGAGCATATCCACAACCATTTTGTTTTCAACTCCGTATCGTTTGTTGACGGTAAAAAGTATAACGACGACAAAAGGAATCTTTACAGGCTGCGTGAGGTATCCGATGAGCTTTGCAAGGAATATAAGCTGTCGGTTGTTATGAATCCGAAGAAAAGCAGAGGACTTCCGTATAACGAGTATATGCACGAAAAGAATATGAAGCTTACCAAGAATGCGATTATCAAAACCGAGATTGACGAAACGATACTCACATCAATAAGCCGAAAGGACTTTTTCAATCAGATGAAAAAGAAAGGCTACACTTTTAATTTCACGAGCCGATACTCAACGGTTTATCACCCTGCGTTCAAACGGGCAACAAGGCTTATAACTCTCGGTGATGACTATGTTCCCGTGAATCTGATAAAACGCATTGACGAAAGCTGGAAAAGACAAAGTGTTTATTATCCGCCGCAGGACGACCTCTATAAGCAGTATATCGGCAACGAGCCGCCTGTCGGTTATGCACAGACCTATGTGCGGTTTATAACCATTGTTGAAGTGGTGAGAAAAAGACCAGATAACAACAGAGTTGCGGTTAAATACCTTGCCGATGAAATACGAAAGCTGAACAGACTCATTGAACAGCAAAACCTTTTGTGCGGTAACGACATTGAAACCGCCGAACAGCTTGAAGCCTACAAGCAGGGCCGTAAGGATGAGCTTGCAGAGCTGAACGAGGCGAGAAATATTCTGCGAAGCAAATTGAAAACTGCTCAGAATCACGGTGATGAAAATGAAGAGCGAGAGCTGAAAGAGTATATTTCAGATCTTTCCGGAAGGATGAAAATACTGAGAAAAAATATCACCGTCTGCGAAAGGATTGAACAGAAGAAACCCGAAATCGACGAGAAGCTTCAGGACATCAAAGAAATTCACACACCAACCAGAAATAAAAATTATGAAAGGAGCCGTTAATATGGCAAACAAAAAATTAAAATCTGCGGTTAACATACCGCTTGAAAAAATCCGTCCCTTTGAGGGACACCCCTACAAGGTTATTGATAACGAGGAGATGAACACCCTGATTGAAAGCATACAGGAGCAGGGCATTCTCTCACCGCTTATCGTAAGACCGCTTGAAAATACAGAAGATGAATACGAGCTTATCTCGGGACACCGCAGACTGAGGGCAGCACAGAAGGCAGGGGCAAAAAATGTTCCTGTCTTTATTTATGCCGTCAGCCGTGATGAAGCCGCAATAATGCTCGTAGACAGCAACCTGCACAGAGAACATATCTTGCCCTCCGAAAAAGCCTTTGCTTATAAGCTTAAGTTGGAGGCACTTAAACATCAAGGTAAAACTTCTGGACAACTTGTCCAGAAGTTCTCTGTCGAATTAGTAGGTGATGAAGTAGGCGAGAGTTATAAAACAGTTCAACGCTATATCCGTCTGACATATCTCATCCCCGAGCTTCTCGACCTTGTTGACGAGGGCAGAATTGCTCTCACTCCTGCAGTTGAGCTATCTTACCTTACCGAAGAACAGCAGTATTCTCTGCTCGGCACTATTGAGGTCGAGGACAGAACGCCGTCACTTTCGCAGGCAGTCCGCTTTAAAAAGCTCAGTCAGGCAGATCAGCTGACCGATGAACTCATTGATTCAATAATGCAGGAAGAAAAGGCAAATCAGCGTGAGATGTTCCGAATTCCGATGGAGCGTTTGCAGAAGGCATTGCCCGATTTGAAGCCGAGTCAGGTTGAGGATTTCATCATCAATGCCATTATTTATTATCAGAAACACTTGGACAGAAAGAAGGACAAGGGTGCGAGATAATCCGCACATTTGTAAAGGAGGTTTGTAATGAGTAATATTGATATCAATAAAATAAGCGATGACCCCGAATACTGTTTTGCGGCTTTGAAGCTCATTGAACAGTTATTCAGGGACGGCAAAATCCCGGAATATATGTTTCACAATATTCTGAAAGACTATGCGGATATTGTGGACGAAAGCAAGTTCATCAAAGGAAATCACAATCAGACAAAGGAGGACACAATATGATAAATTCAGATTTCGGAAAACGACGGGTAGTAATCTATGCCCGAGTTTCCACAGACCACAAAGAGCAGCTGTCGGCGCTGGAAAATCAGCTTGATTGGTATGAGCCGATTCTCAAAGCAAGACCCGAATGGGAGCTCGTTGACAGATATATTGACGAGGGAATCACGGGCACATCTGCCGAGAAAAGACCGCAGTTTATGAAAATGATAAGGGATGCCAAGAAAAAGAAGTTCGATTTGATTATCACCCGTGAGGTTTCCCGTTTTGCCCGTAACACGGTTGACACCTTGCAGTACACCCGTGAACTCAAGGCGATGGGTGTTGAGGTTTTCTTCATAAACGATAACATCAAAACCTTTGACGGTGACGGCGAATTGCGACTGACCATTATGGCAACTCTTGCGCAGGACGAAAGCCGAAAAACATCGGTGAGAGTTAAAAGCGGTCAGCAGACATCAATGGAGAACGGTGTGTTCTACGGCAACGGCACTATTCTCGGCTACAGGCGAGTTGAAAAGCTGCTTGAAAACAACAAAAAGCACGTAGACTTTTTCATCGACCCTGTGCAGGCTGAAACGGTAAAGCTGATTTATGAAATGTATCTTGAAGGTCACGGACTTATGCAGATAAAGAATGAGCTTGAACGCAGAGGCTACAAAACCGCAACGGGTAAAAGCAGGTGGTATGAAACGGTCATATCCAACGTTCTGAAGAACTCGTTTTACTGCGGTATCATCACCTACCACAAGGAATATACGCCCGATTACCTTACACAGAAAAAGGTTAAAAACTACGGTGAAATCGACCTTGTGCAGGTTAAGGGCAGACACGAGCCGATTGTATCGGTAGAAGATTACGAAAGGGTGCGAGCAATTATGGCAAGCAAAACAGCTCAATGCAAAATGAACGCAAAGAAAAGAAGTCTGATGATTGGCAGAAGACCGAGAACTACCGTATGGGGTAAGCTGCTCATCTGCGAATGCGGTCACAAGTTCAACACAAGGAACTGGTACAGAACGGCAACGCAGTCAAACATCGGTTATCAGTGCTACGATTCCGTGCGTACAGGCTCTTATGAAAGCAGAAAAAGGAAGGGGTTGCCGCTTGAGGGTATCTGCCGTACCCCGATGATACCTGAGTGGAAACTGCAGTTGATGGCAAACCACATCTTCCGCAACTATCTTATGCAAAGGGACAAGGTGCTGGCGCTTGCCAACTCGATGCTCGAAGCACACATCGGCGACACGGGCGAAACAGTCGATTACGAAGAGATTATCGAGCAGAAGAAACGGCAGCTCGCAAAGCACAACCGAAAGCTTGATAACTATATCGAAATGAGGGCGGAGGGTGATATTGACAAGGACTCATTCACCCAAAAAACATCGGAGCTCCGAGCTGAAATAAGGAAGCTGAGCGATGAGATTGAAGCACTTGAAGACAAGCAGAACGACGAGCCTGAAATTGTGGACTACAAAGAAAAGCTGACGGTGCTTCAATATGCCCTTGTGCAGTACACAAATCCCGATGAAAACGATATACCCGAAAGCATAATTGAAGCCTTTGTTGAGAAGATTGTGGCAAAGAAAGACGGCTTTGATTGGTACCTGCGATTTGACGGCGACCCTAACGACCCGCTTCACCTGAAAACTGAGGGCAGAAGGCGCCAAAACAGCTCTGTATCAACGGTTGGGGGACACCTCCCAACCACTCCTTTCGGAGACGCAGGCAGCTATCAAGGACATGAAATAATTTAACTAAATATATAGTTTTATTTCATAAATAGCGACTCCCTCTGTTGATTACTCAGCAGAGGGAGTTTTGTTGTTGAAGAGTTTTTTATAGGACATATAATTTTATATATTATATATAATTATCAAGTGTAGTTAGAAAAGGGTGGTGTTTTTAATATTGTTTTTTAGTTGAAGGATTATCCCATTATCGGGTCTACCGTTGTCAGAAAGTCCAACAACGGTGGAGTTAATTGTTTTTTGAAATTTCTTTGCAAAACACACCGACCGATAAAGCAATCAGAAAAATTATCCACATATTCAACACCTCTCAAAACCCAGTATGGTTTTACAACCCTTTTGTCCACTCTTTGTAAAATGCCGATAATCCCAGCAACAAGACAAATAACCATATCATATTTGTTACCTCTTAAAATCCGATTTTTGCTTTGGTTTTAGGTTTGTTGTTACCAGATTCCTTTTCTTTGACAGGCGGAGTATCCTTGTTACCTTCAACCTCATCGGGCGAAAGCACAAGAGCGATAATGCTTGAATGAGTAATAAACATTGTCTGCGCATAGGCATAATCGTCGATTTTGTCGTAGAGTCTGCCTGCGCTGACCGTACCTGCATAAACGGTGCTTGTGCTGTTGGCAACATAGCCGATTGTGTCAATGGCGGGAAGCTCGGCACGGATTGCTTCCTCGTCATAATCGTTGTTGTCTTCCTTGACAATTCTGAAAATCTTGCCGACCTTGAACGGCTTCATTCCGAAATAATTCTTAACGCCGGTTATTGTAATAAAAACATTTTCCATAACTGTGTCCCTTTCGTTGATTAGTCAATTTCGTATCCTATGCCTATATAATAAAACTTTTAATGTCCCATAAAACTCCCTTTAACGGAAATTCAGGATTAATATATGTAAAAAAATCTTGACTCTGACGTTACGTTATGGTTTATAATTATATCAGAGGTGATGAGAATGCAGATCAAAGAGTTTGCGAAGCTGACGGGTGTCAGCGTGCGCACGCTTCACTATTATGACGAAATCGGACTGCTGAAACCTGCGTTTGTTGATGAGCAGAACGGTTACAGAGATTATGATGAGAAATCGCTCGAGCGGATGGTTGAAATTCTGTTTTACCGTGAGCTTGATTTTTCCCTGAAAAGCATACTCGAAATTCTTTCATCACCCGATTATGACAAAACGGCGGCAATCCGCAAGCAGAAAGAACTGCTGACACTCAAAAAAGAGCGTCTGGAAAGGCTGATTTCCGCACTTGACGAAGCCGAAAAAGGAGAGATACTGATGAATACATTTAATAATAATGAATATGAAACCGCACGCAAGCAGTATGCAGACGAGGCAAAACAGCGTTGGGGTAACACGGATGCCTACAAAGAAAGTGAGCAGAAAACCGCAGGCTATTCTGCTGATAAATGGGGCGATGTCAATGCAGGACTGAACGCTGTCCTCGCCGAGTTTGCGGTTGCGCTCAAAGACGGCGAAGCTCCGGAAAGCGAAATTGCACAGTCGCTCGTCAAAAAACTGCAAGCTTATATAACCGATAATTTCTACACTTGCACACCCGAAATTCTTGCAGGTTTGGGTCAGATGTATGTTGCCGATGAACGCTTCAAATCCAACATTGACCGAAACGGAGCAGGCACGGCGGAATTTATATCGGAAGCAATCGGAATCTATTGCAAGTAAAATCACAACAACTGAGAGTTCACCCATTGATGATAAAACATTAATGTGATATAATAATATTTACAATCGAAACGACAGAGGTGGATTTGTGCAAAAAATTAAAATAAAAAAAGACAGCAAGGTTTTGTTCATAGGTGACAGCATTACCGATGTTAAATTCAACGCTCGTTTCAACTGCAAAATTAAAGGCAAAAACATTTATGCCTTGCAACTTAAAAAGAAATTCAAGAAAATCAGCAAAGACATAAAAGTTGATGTTAAAGGTATCGCAAGCAACCGTACATACCATCTTTACGACAGACTGACAAAGGATTGCATTAACCTGAAACCTGATGTTGTTATCATGCTTATCGGTGTTAACGATGCCTGGGAAAATTATAAACCGGAGGATTATCCGCCGCTTCTTCGCCCCATGGAGCCGCATATCCGTGAAATATACAGAAGACTGAAAACGGAGCTTCCGAATACACAGGTGCTTTATTTAATGCCGTTTATGATTGATACGGTTGAAGAAAAGCTGCCATTTCATAAAGTTCTTGACGAATATCGGGAAATTCTGAAAAACATTGCGCTTGAAAACGGCGCATTGGTTCTTGATATGCAAGAGGTTTTCAATGATGCGCAAAAAACAACCGCACCGAAAAAACTTGCCGTTGACGGAATTCATCCGACAGACCTCGGACATAAAGTTATGGCAGATGCGATATTTGAAATGCTTGAGTTCTGATTTATAATATTTTAAGTCAAAATGTAAACGGAGGATTTTATGCAAGCTGTTATTAAATTACTGTTTTCTGTTTTTACAGCCGTTTCGATTTTTTGTTCAAATCTGCTTTTTCCTGCAACAATTTATCCCGAGAGCGAGAATTTCGATTTTTCGTTTCTTGAATATCCTGCCGAGGCGATTGTGACTCTTGAAGAAGCGGGACTTACCGAGCAGGAGCTTGTCGGCCGAGCTTCGGCAGAACTTCCCGAATATGTTCAGTCGGGCGGATATGACGATATAAACGGCATCACGGTTTCGCCTTATTACACCGCAAAAGTCAGCGGAACAGAGATTCCTGTTTATGCTTCGGTTGTTTTTATCCGTGCGGATGACACGGGTACGCTTCATTCTTTTTCCGAAATCTATGTTGATGAGGGCGAAGAGTTTTCGTTCAACATTGAGCTGACAGGTGCCGATGTGACGCTGAAAAATGCCGTTGTTCTTCCCGAATCCCACGGCGTTAAAGCGTTGTGTTCGAATAACACGGTAACTGCTTCAATTAACAAAACAGGTATATACACATTCCTCTTCAACGGCGCAAATCAGTATTACGGCTATACTCTTTTTGTTCGTGAAAAGGTTGATGAAGATGCCGAAATAGCGGAGTATATCCAAACCTACGGCGAAGATAACGTTATCGTTCTTGATAAGGGCGTGTATGAATATGACTATGTCAATTTTGTCGGAGAGAACAATCTTGTAATCTACCTGCGCGAAGGTGCTTATGTTATCGCAAACCATCTTTACGATATCGACTGCGCCGAAGATGAGAACAAATACCTTGAGCCGAGTGCACCCGGAGATAACGCCATAGGTCTTACAAGATACCCCTTCCTTAATTTCTATAACTGCAACAACATCACCTTTACGGGCAGAGGGGTAATAGATATGACCCGACTTGACAGAAGAGAACGTCGGGGTGTTGTTTTCACAAACTGTAACAACATAAATATCAGCGATATTAAGATTATCAATTCGCCCGAATGGTCATTTATTTCTTATTGCTGTACCGATGTCAGTATTGAACAAGTGGACATCATCGGCAACCGAGGAAACTGTGACGGTTTTGCAATTTGTAACAGCCACAACGTAACCGTAAATAACTGTTTTGCAAGGGTTGCGGACGATACCTTTGAGGTGAAAGCGCTCGGCGGCACAATGGACAGCAAAAACATTACGTTTTCAAACTGCGTTGCATGGGGCGGTTATGCAAGATGCTTCGGTATAACGGGTGAAGTCAACAAAAAGATTTCTGATGTTACATTCCGTGACTGTGCGGTAGTTTACCGTGACGGCATCTGGGATAACGACAGAATCGGCTCGCTTGTTGTTGTGGCAGAGGAATGCACCGGAAGTATAGACGGCGTGCTTTTTGAAAATATTGAAATTTTCCGTGACGAGGGCAGACCCATTCTTGTTAAGATTTATGACGAGGAAGCGGAGAATTTTGAAATCAAGAATGTTGTTTTCAGGAATATTTCCTACACCTCCTATATGCAACCGAAGATTGCAGGTACGGACAGCGACACTAATACTGTTCAGGTGGAGCTTGATAATATTACCGTTTGCGGCAAAAAACAGGCTTATCCGCAACTGCTTTTCAACATCGGCAAACATTGTGAAATAACCTGAACCGATATCGTTAAATAAAAAACTCCCTCTGTTGATTGCTCAGCAGAGGGAGTTCTGATTTTAAAATTGTTATTATGAAATTTCAACATTGAATATTGCCTTGTTTTTCGAAACGCGAAGCTCTCCGAAAAGCAGATTGCTGAAATCCTTAACGGTTATTTCCTGAGGAGGAACAACGGGATATTCCGCATTATATGAATCGGAATTATGTTTTGAATTAACCTTGGTGAAAAGATAATTATATCCGATTCTGTGAACATAGAAGCCGTCGATTTCTATTTTTCGGGGCAAATAGCATGTGTAACCGAAATCGTGGTCCTCGGAGTTTTCTGCATTGATAATGTGGCTTGAAACACCCGTGGGGTAAAACTTGCAGTTGCGGATAATAAGGTCACCGTTCCAGGTTGAACCGTAATCTGAACGCAGGTCAACAAAGCTGTCGGATAAAACGGTTGTGTTTTCAATCAGAGCGGTTCCGCTTCCTATCAGTTTTATTCCGTGATGACCGAGAACGGAGTTTATAACCGTTGCGTTAAGAACGCCCTGATGTGCGTCAAAACGAGAAAGCGCACAGCCGTCAAACACAAGGTTTTTGCAATAGTTCGTGCCTGCGATTCCCCAATAATCGTTATTGGTAATGTCGTTTGTCTGGTTGCAATTAATAAATTTTGCATTGACTGCCGTTGCGGCGCCTATATCGTAAGTTCCCATTGTTACGGATGTTCCTGCAGAACCTGTTGTTGAATATTTTTTATGACCCGTAAACGTGGAGTTTTTTACCGTTACATCAGCGCAGCATGAAAGACTGACAAAAGCCGAATACGGTGCACCGGTTTTGCCCTCATTTTCAATGTTATGATATAATCCGTCTATAACGGTGTTTGAACGTCTGACCAGAATACCTCTTGCATAATAGGTGTATTCGGAAGCGGCGTTGTTTGCAAGAGTTGTGAATCTGCCGCCTTTTACGGTTAATGTTTCGGTATCGATAGGATAAGCCGTAGCGGATGTTATTGAATCAAAATCCCAGATGAGAGGAGTTTCGGGAGAAATATTTCCGTTTTCGTCAACAAGTATAACGTCTGTCTGATTGCTGCCCGAATTCTGATTTGCACCTTTGCGGATATATCGCTTAACATTGGAATCAGTAATCACAACCAGACTTTTGCCCTCAAGCGATGAGCCGATGTTTTTTGCATCGGATTTGAGAGGGGAAACCTTATCGGTTATATTTACCGTGCCCTTAGACGGTGCAATATTAAATATCCATGCGCTTCTGTTTTCAACCTGAGTATCATCAATTATAAAGCGTGCGGTTGACCAATCGGTATCGGTCATAATGAAGGCGGTTTTGTTTGCGCCGCCGATATAATATGTTGCGGTTTCGTTTGCAAAAACGCTCAGATCGTTTGCATTTGCATATTCATGGGTTTTTATGATGGCTTCAAAGTCATCTGTTTTTCCGTCACCGACAGCTCCGAAATCCTCATATGTTATATAATCCGAGAAAGTTATATTGAACTCATAACCGTCTTTAAAGTCATAACTGCCTTGTGGTGCAGAAAAAACTTCATCTGCAAAAGCGGTTATTCCTCTTGAAATTCCTGTTTTTGAACTGCCTTTGATATAAACATTACCGTTTTTAACCTTAAGGTTGAAGCTGTCAGCATCATTCGGGTTTTCTTCGATTATAAAGTTTTTTTCGGAAGCGTTTTCAGTTACGGAAATCTTTTTGCCGCAAGCCTCATAAAGCTTATCGCAAAGTGTTTCTGCGGCATTGGAATATAATGTGTCATTTTCGCAATCGGGAATAACAACGGAATATTCATCGAGAGATACGCCGTTTACGGTTATCCCGTCAAGAGGTCTTATTATATACGGGCTTTCATAGTTGCCCTTTGCTAGCTCATTTTTAAGCTCTGTTTTAGCGAGAAACTGTGAAAACGGAGCTGAAAAAACAGAAACAATGCTCATTATGACCGCAATTATTCGTGAAAACATTTTTCATCACCTTTAAAGCAATTTTACTTTTATTTGAATGTTACGTTTGCGAATTCATCGGTTTCAAACATCAGTTTGCTGTTTTTATCCGAGGAGTAGTTTCTGAATTTTACGTTTTCAACGGTAACGTTAACGGTGTTCGTTTCGTTGGCGGCGGAGAATTTGGATTTCATTGCCGCATTATAGGTTATGTTTTTGAAAACAATGTTATCTGCGGTGAAATTGTTGATGGGCACGGTTTCCATATCGCTGATTTCTTCTGTGAAAATAACGCAGGACATTGCGCGTCCGTCATCGCGGAAAATTTCAATATTATCAAATGTTACGCCGTCAATGCTTCCTTCCGCAAGCTCAATGATAACAGCAAGAGAAGCGATTCGGTTGTTGTTCCATGTTGCGTCACGGATGATAACTGCGCTGTCCTTGAAAGTGATGTTACGGATGGGCTTGTTGACTTCGCCGTGGATGCCGTAGCATCTTGCTTTTCCGCCCCATGCAACGCAGTTGGTAAAGGTAATGTTTTCGCTTGAAGAGGGGTCGGGTGCACCGAGAGCCTTGACATCGAAAAGATCATCGCCGCTTCGAGCAAAACAGCGTTCAATTAAACCGCCCTGAGAGTTGCAGATTGCAAAGGCATCGGAATTCATTCTGTAACCGAAGATGTCAACATCCTTGATATTGATGTTTTCACAGCGGTAGCTGATGAATGACCATTCGGGCGAGTTGACTATTTTGATACCTCTGACTTCGATGTTTTTGCAGTTTGTGAAAACAACGCCTCTGCGTTCTCTGCGGTCAAGGTGGGATAAGTCGATAACACCTCTGCCGACGAATTTTATGTTATTGCAGTTGTAGAAATTTACGAAGGGGCGTCTGGTCAGACCAAATGCATTGTCTGACTGCGCGCCGGGCTCTATGCAGTTATTTTCATCTTCTTCGCTCATGATATCATAAGCATGTTCGGCAAGAACATATGCGCCCTGCTTGAGATAGACAACATAGTTATCTTCCTCAAAGTGAGCATATGGAGCTTTAATCAGACCGCTTTCAACAACATAAACATTTTCTTCACCGTACTGTTTTTTGTATTCTGCGATTTCTGCTTCTTCGTCAATTCTTTCTCTTACGAAAAGAGTGTAAGCGCATTTCTGAGAAGCGGAGTTAAAAAGGAAAGTGTATATGCCGAAATCGTTGATGCTTGCCGTCATGACACCGCCCGAGCATTTTGCTTTCACTCCGAGGCTTTCGGGAAGACAGATTGCATCTTTGATTCTGAAATCTTTTGAATGGAGTTCGATGTTGAATGAGAATTCTTCACCTTCGTCGAGATATACTTCCGAGAAAGAATGAAGCTCTCCGTACTGGGTTTCGCCGAGAAAAACGGTTGCCGCATAAACGGGAATGTCTTTATCGCTGATTTTTGCCGTGTAATAGGGCGAAATTACAATGCCGTTGATATCGTCATATCCCTTGTTGCCTTCATAAAGTTCTTTTTCAGAGTCGGCTCGGGATTTGAGTTCCTCTTCCGTAACTCCCCATTCTTCAAGGGTTTTTACTGCCTCTGCGGGATATTGAAGCACGTCGAAATCGAGATTTTCACTCGGCGGTACAATAATTGCGGGAGAAAAAATTGATGAAATTGTTATGGAAACAGAAACAAAGAGATTAAATAAAAATCTGAATAAATCAAGCATAAATTGACCTCCTTTTCGATGTGGAAATTATAACATAGAAACGAAAAAACATCAACTGTCAGAGATGTGTTTATTTTCGGGTTGTAAAATATTTCATAATGTTTTATAATTATTTTATATTGTTTGTTTATGAGGTGTGAAACATGAAAACCCCCGAAAAAATATTTAAAGACGAAAAACGCCAATTGCAAAAACTCGGAAAAATGCAGAACCGTAGTTCGGGCAGCAGATATTTCCTTGTTTTACTTATGCTTATTGCGATAGTCAACATCCTTGATGAGGTAACGAGCAATTTGACAGTTACTGTGCAGTCGTCTTTTGTTACGGAATTTTTCGTCAACAATCCGTTTATGGGCAAGTATTACAGCTATGAAGACGGCCTTGCTTTTCATTCGGGAATAGGCGTTTTCACTTATGTGCTCGGTCTTTTCACGCCGTTTTATAAGGCTCTCGCTGATAAATGGGGAAGAAAGCCTTTGTTTGCAATTTCAACCTTGGGCATGGCAACAGGTCTTCTTGTTATCCATCTTTCCTCGAGCTACATAATGTTTCTTATCGGTTTTGCGATTATCAGTTTCTTTATGGGTCATGATATCCAGATTATCTATATTCTTGAAGAAGCTCCCGACAAGCACCGTGCGAAGATTTACAGCTTTCTCAAGAGCTTCGGAATTCTTGGAGTTATCCTTATTCCGACTCTCCGAGATATCCTCATGGGTAATGATGCAACAAAATGGCGTGAAATCTTCCTGGTGCCTGCATTAATCGGGTTTGCGGCGGTTGTGCTTGTTGTTCTTTTTGCAAAGGATACCAAGGTGTTTATTAACGAAAGAATCGAATATCTTTCCCGTCCCTATGAAGAAAGACAGGCTGAAAAAGCTCTGAAAAAACAGCAGAAAGAAGCGCAGAGAAATCAGTCAGGCGTTTTCAACGGCGTGAAATATATTTTTGCAAATAAAGACACCAAAATGCTCATTATTTCTCATATCATTTTTGATGCCGCCATGCCTGCCATTGCACTCTATTTTGAATCGTCTATGCACCGTGCAGGAATGAGCACAAGCGAAATAACAAAAGCTCTGTTTATGGTGCCCGTGATTTATGCTGCAATAACATTTCTTTCGGGATTCATTGCCGACAAAGCAGGCAGAAAAACAACGGTCACTCTGTTTTCCGTAACCTGCGTTCTGGGATATATCCTCTTTGTTGCAGGAATTTTGAACGGCTGGAATCCTTATCTTATCGGTTCGTTTGCAGGGCTTTATCAGGGTTCATACTGGATTGGCAGAGATTATATGAACGTTATGATGACCGAAAAAGTTCCGACGGATATCCGTGCATCGGTTGTTGGCGCAGAGGGACTTCTTGTTATTATCGGACTTGTTATCGGCTACGGAAGTATAATTGCAGGTATGACATTTATGCCGATTTGGTGGGCATGCCTTGCGATTTCAATTCCGACCGTTTCAGTTGCGGCAATTCTTTTTGTTCTGAAAGTCAAAGAAACAAAAGGTGCCAATCTTGATAATGTAGAATGAATAAAGGAGTAATTTCGATGAAAGTAATAATGATTTTACCCGACGGTATGCGTCCCGATTCGCTTACAAACATTGAAAAAGCGCAGAAAATCATGAAAGAATCTGCTTGTTCAATGAATGCAGAAACTGTTTATCCCTCTGTGACTTTGCCTTGCCACATTTCGCTTTTCCACAGCGTTACACCTGCAAGACACGGAACAACAACCAACACCTATATGCCTCAGGTAAGACCCGTTGACGGTCTTTGCGAGGTACTGAAAAAAGCAGATAAGAAATGCGCAATTTTCTATAACTGGGAAGAAATCAGAGATGTTTCACGCCCGAATTCTCTTGCCCATTCATGTTTTTATGCAGGAAGAAGAATCGGTTATAAGCAAGCGGGCGAGGAACTCACCGATGCAGCAATTGATTATCTGAAAAAATACGATACGGATTTCACTTTCATCTATTTCGGATATCCCGATATGCAGGGACATAATTTCGGATGGATGACGGATGAATATATGGAAGCTGTTGAAAGCAGTTGGGACAATATTGAAAAACTGATGAATGCTCTTGGTGATGAGTATACATACATTATAACAGCCGATCACGGCGGTCATGACAGAACCCACGGCAGCGAAATGCCTGAGGATATGCTTATTCCCGTTATAATCAAGGGTAAGGATTTTGAAGCGGGAAAAATTCTTGAAAATGTTAACATAATTGACCTTGCGCCGACAGTTGCAAAGCTTCTCGGAGTTGATCCCGACGAAGAATGGGAAGGTAAATCATTGATATAAAAAGATAAAATAAAACAACCCTCTGTCTGAAGACAGGGGGTTGTTAATATGTTGTTTAAAACTTATGCAAGTTCGTCAACGCCGAGGTGAATGCCCTTCTCAAGGTATTCGAATACTGTGCCGAATACGGTGTTGTAGGGGATATCGCCAAGGAGACCGAAGAGACCGCCGATGATCTTATCATAGAGATCTGTTTCCTGGAGGAACTTCATGATCTTGTGAACGGGGATACCGCAATACTTAGCTTTGCATTCTGCAACGTGAGCTTCGAAAGCGTTCTTTGTTACAACGATATCGCCGCAGTAGTCGCATTCGCCTTCGAATTCAAGGCAAACGCCTTCGTGGATTGCGAGTTCATCGTCTGTTGCGAAGTCAGCGCCGCAGCCATACTGGCAAGCACGGAAATAACCGTCGCAGTTAGCGAGATGAGTGTTGTATTCGGATTCGTTTTTGAAGGTTTCTTCGCAGTAGGGGCAGATGTTTGTTGATGCAAATGCAACTGTTGCCATTGAGAGAACGCAAGCAAGTGCAAGAACGATTGATAAGAACTTTTTCATTATTCTTATCTCCTTTCATGTGATTTTGGCGCAATACTATACTGCAACCATATATTGTAAGAATATTAGCACAAATGAATAAATTTGTCAATATATATTAACAAAATGTTAATTCATCAAAGTAAGAATTTTATATGATTTTATTATTTTCCCCAGTTGAAAGGTCTGTCCATGAAGTCAACGGAACTCTTATCCTGAGGAATTGTTGCAAAGGATGAAACTCTGTCGAGACCGTGGCTTTTGAAATCGTCATAGAGCTTTTCGTTTTCTGCAATTCTTCCGGGGTTAAGGAAAATGAATTCGCCCATAAAAAGGTTTGATTTATAGTATCTCCAGCTGAGCTCGGCAACCTCGATGTTGAATTTCTGTTCCTCGGTAACATTGGAATTCAGCGCAAGGTCAAAAAGGAGGTCACTTTTTGCAACGGTATAAGGTGAGCAGAAGCCTGCCTGATAATGCCAGTCAAAGTCAAAGGCGTGGGCAGTTGCTTTTGTCTGCGCAGTCTGAAGGTCAATGTATTCCTTGATATAGGGCGCAGCTTCTTCGCCGTAAAATGCTTTGAGGAAATCGTTCATATGATATTCAACATCGCAGTTGACATCCCATTGAAGCTTGCAGAGAAGATAGTTGCGAAGCTCGTTGAAGGCAGCATAATGACCGTCGCCGCAGTTATAGATATAACCCGTTATGCCGATGTCGTGCATATATTTCATGGTTGACTGCATTGTTTCAAAGTTTGAGAAAAACTGCGCCGTGTTGAGGAAATTTATTGTGTAGTCATAGATATATGTTGTGTCCGCAACCTTGACCCAGTTTGCAAAATCCTCGGCAATTTGGGGCTTGGGGTCGCCGTAAAGCTTTTCAAAAGATTCGTTTTCAATGCCGTCCATCGCGCCGCATTCCGTCAGAGGATGGCTTCTGCAGGCTTTATGAAGTCCGCAAAGAACGGGTGCAACATTGGGATTACAGCGAAGGGATAAATCTGTCGGAGGTCTGTCGGTTTCGTTATAGGCATAGAAAGTGAACATAAAATCGGGGAATTCTTCGTCGAGCGCATCGGCGAAATTATTTGTGAAAATAAGGGTCGGTGCGCAAACGGTACCGTATTTTTCGTAGAGAACTTCACATGAATCGCAACGGCAGTAGTTTATGTTATCTTTCTGACCGATATGGATATATTTTGCGTCGGTTTTGCATTCGAGAATGGCTTTTCTTCCGTTTTCAACTGCAATCGGAAGCACATCGGGATGGGAAAGGCAGACGTGGTCTGTGCTTCTTGTGCCGTCAGGCTGAAGAGCAAAATATTCGGGATGCTCTGCAAAGAGTGAATCAGGAACAAGCCTGTCAAGAGTAACATCCCATAAAACATAGGTCAGAGCACCGCCGTAAGCTTCCGCTTCATTCCAGAATGAAACGTTCATTTTTGTTCTTGCTCGGTGAGCATCGTTTGTGCCCTGAGTGTCGTTTCTGCGGATTGAGAATGAAGGTTCGTCAAGACGGTCGATGTTCGCATCGATAAAAACATTCTCGTTTTCGGGAACAACCTCAAGGGTCGGAGTAAACCAGCGTATGCCGAGATATTCTTCGAGGAAGGTGTAAACGCCGTAAAGAGTGCCTCTGCTGCTTCCGCCGTATATACATAAATCTTCACAGTCTGAAATAATCATAAATCCGTCGTCGGTAACTTTCTCATCAGAGATTTTTCCGAGAACAATTTCTTTTTGGCTTTCCAGAGGTTCTCTTGTTCCGATATATTCAAGCTTCACACCGCTGATTTTTTCGATATATGTCTGCAATTCATCGACGGCGGTCAGTATGCATTCATCGGGATTTTCTTCGGTTACGATAACATAATCTGATTTGCCGTTTTCGACGATATACATCGGAGTGGTGATTTCGGGA
>JAZQTZ010000035.1:0-12520 GCA_045631105.1 Acutalibacteraceae bacterium | reverse complement strand
ATAAGAAATCAAAGAAAAAGAGAATACTTGTACTGTTGTTGCTTATTCCTTTTGTGCTCGTCATCGGCACTGTTGCAGGTGTTACTTTGCCGCTTATCATAGGATATCATACAAATTCCTACGAAAAAGCAGAAATAGTTGAAAGAACAGATGAATATGTTGTTCCCGAAACCGACCCCCAGCCTTCCGAATGGGCAGACGTAACCATTCATGAAAACGAAGTCGGCAGAGATTATACGGAGGTTCAGGAAACTCTTGCAAACAATGTTAACAAAGGCGGAAGCAGCAACAAAAAGGGTGACGGTCTTGACAGAAACGCATCTTTCGGCAGAAACGAAAATGTAAAGAGCGTTTACGGAAAAACACCTATTTATAAGGTCGAAAAGAAAGACCCGAACATCGAGAATATTCTTGTTATCGGAACCGACTCACGAGATGTTACCCGTGAAAGAGGCAGAAGCGATGCCCTGATAGTTGTGTCTTACAACAAGAAAACAGGTTCTGTCAAAATGATTTCAATTCTCCGAGATTCACTTGTTCCTATTGAAGGTCATAAGTGGAACAGAATCAATGCTGCTTATTCATTTGACGGAGTCGGTCTTTGCATCAATACGGTCAATCAGCTTTTTGATTTGGATATCCAGCGCTTTGTGGTTGTTGATTTCAACGGTGTTACCGATTTTGTTGACAGAGCAGGCGGTATAACAATAAGTCTTACTCAGAAAGAAGTAGATTATCTTTCAAATTACAGCGGCGGTAAGGTGCATTATGAAGTCGGTCCGAACAAATTTAACGGCGACAGAACGCTTGCATATATGCGAATCCGAAAGATTGACAGCGACTTTAAGCGTACCGAAAGACAGAGAAAAGTCATTGAAACTCTTGCGAAAAAGATAATTACCGAAAAGAGTCTTTCGGAGATATATGATCTGACAAACTTTGCATTCGGTCTTGTCAAAACAAACATCAGCCTTACGGAACTTACATCCGTTATCGGCAATGTTGCAACAGATGCAATGAGAAGCGGTCTTGACATTGAATCGCATCATGTTCCGTTCAGCGATGCTTATGCCTATAAAAGATACAACGGAATGGCAATTGTTTCATTTGATATAAACGATGCCGCAAGAAGAGTAAATAAAATAATTTACGGATAAGGTGAAATTATGTTAGCTCAGAATGTTAATCTCAACGGAAAAACAGTGCTTGTAACGGGTGCGGCAGGCTTTATCGGTTCAAACCTCGTTACCGAGCTTATGAAAACCGTAGGAAATATTAAAATAGTCGGTATCGACAACATGAATGATTACTATGATGTTTCCATCAAGGAATACAGACTCAAGGAAATCGAAAAACTCGCTGACGAAAAAAGCGAGTGCGAATGGATATTCATCAAAGGTAATATTGCCGACAGAAAACTCATTGATGAGTGCTTTGAAAAATACAGCTTTGATGTTGTTGTTAACCTCGCTGCTCAGGCCGGCGTGCGTTATTCAATAACAAACCCCGATGTCTATATTGAAAGCAATATCATCGGTTTCTATAACATCCTCGAAGCTTGCCGTAATCATCCTGTTGAGCATCTTGTTTATGCTTCATCGTCAAGTGTTTACGGTTCAAATAAAAAGATTCCTTACAGCACCGATGATAAGGTTGATAATCCTGTCAGCCTTTATGCGGCAACAAAGAAGAGCAACGAGCTTATGGCTCATTCTTATTCAAAGCTTTATAATATACCCTCAACGGGTCTTCGTTTCTTCACCGTTTACGGACCTGCAGGCAGACCCGACATGGCATATTTCGGTTTCACAAACAAGCTCAGAGCAGGGGATAACATTCAGATTTTCAATTTCGGAAACTGCAAGAGAGATTTTACCTTTGTTGATGATATCGTAGAAGGTGTCAAACGAGTTATGCAGTGTGCGCCCGAAAAAGAAAACGGTGAGGATGGACTTCCCGTTCCGCCTTACAGTGTTTATAATATCGGCAACAACAGTCCCGAGAATCTTCTTGATTTTGTTGATATTCTTCAGCAGGAGCTTATCCGTGCAGAAGTTTTGCCTGCCGATTATGACTTTGAGGCTCACAAACAGCTTGTTCCCATGCAGGCAGGCGATGTACCCGTAACATATGCCGACACATCCGCACTTGAAAGAGATTTCGGATTCAAACCCTCAACCTCTCTTCGTGACGGTCTCCGCAAATTCGCAGAGTGGTATAAAGAATTCTATATGTGAGGTAATGATATGGAAAACAAGAAATACAGTATAAAACAGGGCTATGTTGTCCGAGAAATCGCAGGTGAATTTATTGCAGTACCCGTTGATTCATCATGCGGAACAAACATAATCATCCTCAATCCCGTCAGTAAGCTTCTTTGGGATGAACTCCGACAGGAAAAATCGTTCGACGAATTGCTTGATGCAATGCTTAAGAATTACAGCGTTCCAAAAGAAGAAGCAGAAACAGACCTCAAAGAATTCCTTATGCAGCTTGTCGGAAATAACTTGCTTAGATAAAAACAGCCGATTCACCGTAAAAAAGTGAATCGGCTGTTTGTTATTTCTTTGCGAAAAACTGAACAATGCTTCTGTTTATTCCGAAAAGGTTTTTGAAAAATGAAATGATTTTCTGAAAGAAGCCTGATTTAACAGTAACTGTTTGCAAATCATACACTTCATTGCCGTTTTTATCAATGACAACATTTCCGTCTGCATCAACAAGCTTTACGGTTATTTCAACGCTTCCGCTTTCGGGCGAAACCTCAAATGAGCTTCCCTCGCCGCTTTTAATTCCGTCAACATGCCACCATATATATGTATTATCAGGCTGGTTTGCTGTTTCTGCGGTAAGGCGAAGGATATCGCCGTAGTTGATTGTTTTGGTGCCTGGATTGTTTCTGATTTTAAGAGTTGTAATGATTTCAGGTGCTTTTTCTGTTATTGTAACAGTTGCCGTGTCTTGTATACCGTTACTGCTTGTGACGGTAAGAGTGGTAATACCTGCCGAAACAGCGGTAACAACATTTCCGTCTATGGAAACATTGCTGTTGTCTGCGGAGAGAGAGAACGATTTGTTAGTTGCATTATCAGGGGACAGTATAGGAGTGATTTCCAATGTGTCACCGACATAAAGTGCGTATGAGCTTTGAGGAAATCGGATTGAGCCAACGGGGATTTTTGTTGATTTTGGAATATTGCCGAGTTTCAGAACACCCCAACCGTAATAAATATCTTTTCCTGCTGCACCAAGGTCTTGTGCATTTGATGTTAAAGTGTTTCTTACTTGTCGGGTATTGCAATCGGGATTGTCAAGGATGAACATGGCTGCCGCAGCAGAAACAAAAGCGGTGGATAAAGAAGTGCCGTTCAGAGTAATTCTTTCACCCATAGCGTTGTAACAGGACACTGCTTCACCGGGTGCGGCCAAATCAACTTCATTTCCGAAATTTGAGAAGATTTCGGAAAAAACAAGGTCTTCATTAACAGAGGATACGGTGAGTACATTTTCGCAGTGAGACGGGCAGAAATCTTTGGTGTCACTTTCGGAGTTTCCTGCACATACAACCATTGTTACGCCTTTTCCTTCCGCATAATCAACAGCGTCTTCAAGTGCATTGCAATTGTAAAGAATGGCACACAGACTTAAATTAATAACATCAGCACCGTTATCAACGGCATAAATAATTCCGTTGATAATATTCAGAAGAGTACCCTCTTCGGATCCGAGAACTCTCACTGGCATGATTTTCACCGGGATATCACGGGTGCAGTCTGCAACTATGCTTGCAAGGGCTGTTCCGTGACTTTTAGGACTTGTATCTTCATAAGCATTATTATCATTTTCAAAGAAATCATATCCCGGAACGAGCTTATCTTTGATAGAATCAATGTCTTCGCATCCGCTGTCAACTATGGCAACGGTTACGCTTCTGTCTGATACAGTCGGAGCAATTTTCTGTGAATAAACATCAGCTTCAATTGCTTCAACGCCCCATGACAGATATTCCTCAGTTAATTCCAGAGCCTCTGTGTATATAGGTCTATCGCGTTCCGCATAGATAATGTCGGGACTTTTATTCAGTTTTTCAAGGCATGAAAGAAGATTTTTCTCTGATGAAAACTGCAGAACAAATCTTCCGTCTCTTGATATAATGGCATCCGATGCGCCTGAAAAAACGGAGTCAGAAGGTCGTTTGCTGAATTTCCCGATGATTCTCAACATTGAATCCGTATCATCATTTTTAATGATTTCTGCTGTTGTTTTTGCAAAATCATTGTTTGTTGTTGCAGTGTTGATTACCGTATTTGCGGCAAAAACCGTTTCACTTGAAAAACAGGAAAAGCAGATAATCAGAGCAAGCAATAAAGCAGATAGTTTTTTTACTTTTTTCATTTATTTCACCTTTTCATAAGCTATTTCTCTGCTCCTCCGAAAAGATTGAGATCCGAATAGATATCTATTCTTTCCGATGCTTCCTTGGCAACCTTTTGCGGGCGGATTTTCGGGCGTTTGCCGAGAAGAGAGCGGATTATATATCTGCCCCCGAAGAAAATCCAGCCGAACGGGAGAAGAATTTTAAATTTTCTTGCCGCTTTCCAATTTTTATAAACAATGCTGTTGGCAGAAATGATAAACTGCCTGAGCATGGAAGTTTCTTTTTCGTTTTTGCTTGATATCAAAAGGCTTTCGTGGCTTCTGTCGGCATGTTTCTGACCGAAATTTCCGCCGATAATGATATCAATGAGAATATAGTCAGCCAATCTTTTGTCGGCATCTTTTGCCCACTCCATGCCCGGCAGACCGAGATATTTGCATGAAATGAATGTCATTATTTTGGCAAATTCCCAAAGACCTATACTTCTGAATGTTTTTTCAAACATTTCAAGGAATTTTTCTTCGCCGATTTTATTCAGGAATACCGCCCAGTCACAGAGATGGCGAAGTCCCAAGCCGTCACCCGTCAGGTGATGGCACATATGAAGGAGAATTATAAGTCCGTGGTGATATGCCGACGGAACGGTTAATTCTCCGAGCTCGGTCTGAACGGTTTCTGAATTTTCAATAAGACCCGAAAGATATTTTCTGACCTTTACGCCTGCTTTTCCCTCGGGAATGCCCGAAGGCTGAAAGTGCATTTCGCATCGGCATATGTTGCCGAGAAAAACATCGTGAACATCGTGGGTTTTGCCCGTTGATTCATATCCGTTTTCCGAAAGAACCTTGATTGCATCTTCAAAGTTATCGGTGTCAACAAGAAAGTCAACATCGCCCATTGAACGCATGAGAGGGTCGGGATAATAAAGTGCGGATGCAAAGCCTTTGAGAATAGTGCAGGGAATACCTGCTTTTTTCATGATGTCGCATATGCGTATATGTTCAAAGTCAACCTTTGCATTGTCGGCAAGAGTCTGACCCAGTTTTTTTCTGATATATCCGCATTTTTCGCTTTTAAGAACATCTTCGTTTGAGTTGTGAAATGCCATGAGAGTAACAGCCTGAGCGTATGCTTCGCACCAGACCGCATTCAGGTTATCCTCGTTGAGGTTAACAGTGCGCCCTGCATTAAAAAGTGTGTTTGCAAGAATATCAAGCAAAATTTTTTCGTGTTCTCTTAAGCTGGCATTTTTAATACCCATTATTTATCACACAACTTCAAAAAATGTATCGGGTTTATTCGGGTCAAACTGTTCGTTTGCCCACATGAGTGTAACGAGATTTTCCGTTTCGGAAAGATTTATAATATTATGAGTGAATCCCGGAAGCATATGCACAGCTTCTGGTTTGTCACCTGAAACTCTGAATTCAAGGATTTTATCGGAGCCGATTTCCCTTTGCTGAATGAGTGCAGTACCCGAAACAACAATGAAAAATTCCCACTTTGTATTGTGCCAGTGCTGACCCTTGGTTATTCCGGGGTTGCTGACATTAACTGAAAACTGACCGCAGTTTGCAGTCTTAAGGATTTCGGTGAAGCTTCCTCGGGCATCGCAGTTCATTTTGAGAGGAATGCTCACTTTTTCTTCGGGAAGATATGAAAGATAGGTTGAATAGAGTTTTTTTGCGAATGAATTATAAGGAATTTCAAGCATAACAAGAGTCTGACTCTGCGCCTTGAAGCTTTCGAGAAGTTCAACGATTTTGCCGAGAGTTACCTTATGAGTAACGGAGAAAGTGCAGAAATTTCCGTTTCTTGTTTCTTTGCCTTCAAGTGCATTCAGCATTTCGTCAACAAAATCGTCGATATAGAGAAGTTCGAGTTCAACGGAAGGGTCGTTGACGGTTATGGGCAAGTCTTTTGCAATGTTGTTGCAGAATGTTGCAACGGCAGAATTATAGTTAGGCTTACACCATTTTCCGAAAAGATTGGGCAGGCGGTAAACAAGAGCCTTTGCGCCCGTTTCTTTTTCATAGTCAAAGAGCATATTTTCAGCTTCGAGCTTGCTCTTTCCGTATTCAGAGCCTGCAAATCTGCCTTCAAGAGTTGCCTGAACGGATGATGAAAGCATTACGGGAGCCTTGTTTTTGCAAGCTTTGAGTTCATTGAGAACAACTCCGAGAATGCCGTAGTTACCCGAAAATTCGCTTGCTTCCTTGGGTCTGTTTATGCCTGCAAGATGGAAAACAAAGTCTGCCTTTGAGCAGTATTCACGAAGTTCCTCTGCAGTTGAATCAATATCATATTCAAAGATTTCATCAATCTGAATCTCGGGACGGGTTTTATTTTTTCCGTCTTTTATTGTGTAAAGATTTGCAACAAGATTTCGTCCTGCAAATCCTTTTGCACCTGTGATAAGAATATTCATCAGAATTTTCTCCAAACCATTTTATTGACTATTCCCGTATAACTCTGGATGAGTCTTACGATTTTATCGGAAACGTTCTTGTCTGTATAGTCGGGAACGGGAATTGCGGAATCTTTATCGCACGCAAGCTCAACAGCGGTTTCAACCGCCTGAAGCAGACCGTTTTCGTCAATGCCTGCAAGAACAAAACAACCCTTGTCCAGCGCTTCGGGACGCTCTGTGGATGTTCTTATGCAGATAGCAGGGAAAGGTCTGCCGATGCTGAGATAAAAACTGCTTTCTTCGGGCAAAGTACCGCTGTCCGAAACAACGGCAAATGCACCCATCTGCAAACGGTTATAGTCGGAAAACCCGAGGGGTTCGTGCATGATGATTCTCTTGTCAAGCACAATGTCGGAGTTTTCAAGTCTTTTTCTTGAACGGGGATGGCATGAGTAGAGAATTGGCATATCGTATTTTTCCGCAAGAGCGTTCAGAGCATTGAACAGCGAGCGGAAATTCTTTTCGGTGTCGATATTTTCTTCTCTGTGTGCGGAGAGAAGGATATATTTTTTCTCTTCAAGACTGAGTTTTGAGAGAATATCGCTTCCCAGTATCTTATCAATATTAGCATTAAGAACTTCTGCCATGGGTGAACCCGAAACATAGGTTCGTTCCTTGGGCAGACCGCATTCTGCAAGATATCTTCTTGCGTGTTCGGAATATGCAATGTTGACATCCGAAATGATATCAACGATTCTTCTGTTGGTTTCCTCGGGGAGGCACTCATCTTTGCAACGGTTACCCGCTTCCATATGGAAAATGGGAATGTGAAGACGTTTTGCACCGATTGCAGAAAGACAGCTGTTTGTGTCACCGAGAACAAGAAGAGCATCTGGTTTTATCTCATCCATAAGTTCATATGAAGACGCAATGATGTTGCCGACAGTCTGTCCGAGATTATCGCCAACGCAGTTGAGATAAACTTCGGGTGCATCAAGTCCGAGATCCTCAAAGAAAATACCGTTGAGATTGTAGTCATAATTCTGACCTGTATGAGCAAGAATGCAGTCAAAATGTTTACGGCATTTTTTGATAACCTCGGAAAGACGGATAATCTCGGGTCTTGTTCCGACGATTATAAGAAGCTTAAGTTTGCCGTTGTTCTTAAAATTAATATTGTATTTCATAAATTCACCATAGAGTGGCGGGGGCAATCCGAACTGTGTTTTTTATCGGATGATTTCCGCCTTTTCTTCGTTAAAATACTCGCAAATCCGTTAAGGATTTGCTGCGTTTTTGCCTTAACAAGCCAAAAATCCTCACGATAAAAAATCTTCGACCTGAAAGCGAAGGATTTTAAAATGATTTTTGGCTGATGAGGGAGCAGGAAGGCTGACGCCTTTCAAACCCGAAACGCCGAAAAGCGTTGAAAAGACTCGCTTTCAGGCATAGTTCAGATTACTCCCGTCACTCCTTATTGAATTCTTCAAGTCTTTCTCTGATGTAGTCAAGTTCAAGAAGCTTTTCTTTGACTTCTTCAACATTCAGAAGTTTTGTATTATTGCTGTTGAATTCGGTGAGTTCTGCGCGCTTGATATCACCGTCAGAGAAATATTTATCATAGTTGAGAGTTCTGTTGTCAGCGTGAACACGGAAGAAGTCACCCATGTCTTCAGCCTTTGCACATTCCTCGTTTGTGAGGAGCGTTTCATACATTTTCTCACCGTGACGGATACCGATAATCTTGATATCTTCTTTCTTTCCGCCGAAAAGCTCGCAGACTGCCTCTGCTTGAGTCTGAATTGTGCAGGCAGGTGCTTTGCGAACAAAAATGTCACCGCTTTCGCATTCCTTGAATGCAAAGAGAACAAGGTCAACGGCCTCTTCGAGCGACATGATGAAACGTGTCATGTCGGGATTTGTGAGAGTGATGGGCTGTCCGTTTTTTATCTGGTCAATCCAGAGAGGAACAACAGAGCCTCTGCTGCAAAGAACGTTACCGTAGCGTGTACAGCAGATTTTTGTCTTTGAAGGGTCAACATTTCTGGCCTTTGCAGTTGCAACTCGCTCTTCAAGAGCCTTTGTGATACCCATAGCATTGATGGGATATGCAGCTTTGTCGGTTGAGAGGCAGATAACGGATTTTACCCCTGCATCAACAGCGGCAGTAAGAACATTATCAGTACCGATAACGTTGGTCTTAACGGCTTCCATGGGGAAGAATTCGCAGGAAGGAACCTGCTTGAGAGCCGCTGCGTGGAAAACATAATCAACGCCAACCATAGCGCCTCGGAGTGAGTCTATGTTACGCACGTCGCCTATGTAGAACTTGATTTTGTCTGCAACTTCGGGCATTTTTGCCTGGAATTCATGACGCATATCATCCTGCTTTTTCTCGTCACGGGAAAAAACACGGATTTCTTTTATATCTGTCCTGAGAAAGCGATTGAGTACGGCATTGCCGAATGAACCCGTACCGCCGGTTATAAGTAAAGTCTCGCCTTTGAAATTATACATTTTTATCATCTCCGTTGATTTGCTCTATGCAGGGTAAAACAGCGTTGCCCCAATCTTTGAACCAGTGTTTAAGTTTAAGCGATTTATCACTGTGTTCAACTGTAAATCGCAGAGCCGTTGTTCTGTCATAAAACATAATACTTCCCGATTTATCTTCGTCATAAAGAATTATATCAACAGTATATTTACCGGGAACAAGATATGATGTATCAAAAGTAAATTCAGCAGAATTTACGCCTGTTTTATGTTTTAATTCTCCTCCGAAAATAACCCCCACGGGTGTGGTATCAATACCGTTGACAACCATTTTCATCAGGAGTCTTTCGGTATCGTTTTCGCTTTTCCATTCTATACGGAATGGGAAAGTATCTCCGTATTCGATGTTGCATGTTTTGGATTCATACATATGGAGATTTTGAAGAAGGTGTCTTTTGTTGCACTTAGGATGTCTTTTTGTCGTCGATGTATCAAAGAATGTTGTGTTATCGAGATTTTCATCCTGCATATAAACGGCTATTGCTTCATCTGTTTCGCCTTCAAAAGCAACCTGACCGTGGGAAAGAACAATACATCTGTTGCAAAGGCTCTTGACAGTTGCCATATTGTGGCTGACATAAAGAATCGTTCTGCCTTCTTCTTCGGCAACTTTTTTCATTCTGTCAATGCATTTATTCTGGAATGCAACGTCACCAACAGCAAGAACTTCATCCATAATCATGATTTCACTGTCGAGATGTGAGGCAACCGCGAATGCGAGCTTAACCTTCATACCGCTTGAATATCTTTTGGTTGGTGTATCAATAAACTGTCCGACTTCCGAAAACTCAACAATCTCATCAAACTTTTTATTGATTTCAGCTTTTGTCATGCCGAGAATGGCACCGTTAAGATAAACATTCTCTCTGCCAGTGAGTTCGGGATGGAAACCTGTTCCGACTTCAAGCATACTTGTTATTCTGCCGTTAAGATATATATTGCCTTTTGTAGGTGCGGTAACACGGCAAATGAGCTTAAGAATAGTTGATTTGCCTGCACCGTTTCTGCCAATAATGCCGACAGTTTCACCTTTTTTGATATCAAAAGACATATCGTTAAGTGCAAGGAAGCGTTCGTTTTTCTCGTGAGCTTTCTCGCCGATTTTCAAATTAGGGTCTTCTTTATGGAATATCTTTGCAAGCTTTGACTGAATTTCACCCTTAAGCGTTGCACCTCCGATAGCACCGAGGCGGTATTCCTTTGAAACGTGTTCAACTCTTATAGCTAATTCTTCCATACCGCACCTCACACAGTATCCATAAAGGTTTTTTCAGATTTGCTGAACATCAATGCACCGACTATTGCAACCAATGCAGTTGTTATCCAGCTTATGCCGTAGAACATCCAGTCAACTTCACCTGAACCGAGAAATCCGTAACGGAAAAGGTTAATGGCAGGTGTAACGGGATTGAGCATATATACATTGTAAAACATACTTCCCGGAGCAAGCTGTGAACGGCTGAACATATCGTAAGCAACGGGAGAGCAGTATGACCAGAGACTAACACCGAAACTGACAACCATTGCAAGGTCTCTGTATTTTGTCGTTAATGCCGAGATAATCATACCAAATCCCATACCGAGGATTGCAAGCTGTATAAGCACAAGAGGAAACATGAGAATAAGGATATTGGGTTTAAGACCTGCATCTGTAATAAGGTAATAGACCATAAAACAAATCATGAAAGCAAACTGAATAAAGAAACCGATAAACTGCGAAATGGCTGTTGAAATCGGCATTACAAGTCTGGGAAAATAAACCTTACCCAAAATTGCAGAGTTACCTGTAAAGGTATGAGAGGTTTCGGTAAGACAGTTTGCAAAGAGTGTCCATACAATTGTACCTGAAAGGAAGAATATGAAATTAGGTACACCTGATGCACCGAGACCTGCTATGTTACCGAAGAAAACCGAGTAAACAACCGTTGTAAAAAACGGCTGAATAACTGCCCAGGCAGGGCCGAGAACAGTTTGCTTGTATTTTGCAACGAATGTTCTGCGGACAAACAGAAATATAAGATCTTTGCAATCCTTAAGACCTTTTATATCCATATTGAATGCGCTGTTTCTTGATTTGACAATAGTTGTCCATTTTTGTTGTGTCATATTGTTCCTCGTTTCAGACATTATAAATCATAAGTTTTTTTAGTTTCATTCAAAAGTTTTTTTAATTTAATCGGTCCGGGAAATGGTATGGTATCGTTTAATATTTCATTGTTCGTTATCTTTCCGTTCCAATAGATTTCTGACGGATTTTTCGGCTGTTTATTAGTATTGAAAACAAATTTGTTTTCAAACGAAATGTTACAAAATGCTTCAATTTCCTTGTCACTGCACAAATTCATTCTTGAAAATTTCAATATGATATTATCAAAATTAACTCTTTCCTTGCGTCTGTTCCATTTTTCTTCCGCTTCTTCTTTTGTTTTGTAGTGAAGAAAAACGATTTCAACATCGTCAAGAATACCGATAGGCTTATCTGTTTGATTTCTATTTTTGATTTCGTCATAATATTTTGATTCTTCAGGATTTATAAAACGAAGAGGTGTGTCAAGATATTTTCGCAAATCAGAAACGAACTTAATATAGTCCGGAGCAAAGAAATAAAGACCGGCAGTAGGGGAAAGATATGGCATATCGAGATATTGATATACTCTTCCTGCCCAACAGTTGTTTGAAATAATCGAGAAATTTTTGTTTTTGATTGATTTTTTTACAAAAAAACGTCTGATTTCATAAAAGAACTTCTCAAATCTTTCTTTCTTATGTTTTTTGAATTTATTAAGTTTTCTTTTTAAAAACTTACCTTTCATAGTTGCCTCTTGAAGTTATATAAATTTTTCTATTGCTTCCAACCATTTGCTTGCGACGCTTTCAACTTTATGTGTTTCGCGTACCTTTGCGGCGTTTTCAGAGCATTTTCTTGAAAGCGCTTCATCATCGGCCATGCGACACATTGCCTGAGAAAGTGCATTGGTATCTTTCATCGGCACAAGCAGACCGTTTTCGCTGTCTGTTATAATTTCTCTTGCGCCGCCGCCGAGGCAGTCTGTGCATACGCAAGGCAGACCTATTGCCATTGCTTCAATCATTGAATTTGAAAGTCCCTCGAAATCCGACGACGAAACAAACATTGCACAATCACGCACGACATAATGAATATCAGCTCTGGGCGGAAG
>JAZQTZ010000034.1:0-59605 GCA_045631105.1 Acutalibacteraceae bacterium | reverse complement strand
ATGCCTGTTCAGGTTCTTGCAAAGTTCCTTGGCGTATCAGAGAGCACCGCAAACGCTCTTCTCGGAAAGGCAAGAAGTTCTGTTCTTTCAACATCAGGTGTTGAATCATCATCAGAATCAGTTGAAGGCGCACTTCCCGTTATCACAAGACTTTTCCAGAAAAAAGCTTCTGAAACAGTTATTGAAAGTGCCGATGTAAGAGACATTTTTGTTTTTGCTATTGAGGCATATATCGCAACAAGACCTGCTCAGCCTGAAATTGAAAAGGTTGAAGAAGCGGAAGATGTTGCTGAACAGGAAGCAAAAGAAGAGCTTGTCAACGAAGAAGCTGAAGAAGAAACAGCAGTTGTTCCTGAAGAAACAAAAGAAGAAGTAACAGAAGAGGTTAAAGATGAAATAATCGAAGAAGCTGAAGCTGAAGAAACTGCTGAAGATGTTACTGAAGAAGCAGAAGAAGTTGAAGCAGAGGCTGAAGAACCCGCAGCTGCAGATAAAGAAGATAATAACGTTATTTTCTTTAAGCAGAGAATAAACAGCATTCTCGGCGGTCAGTCTGATGACGAAAACGAAGAAGCATCGGTGCCTGAATTTAATCCTGTGGCAGAAATCGATGAAACTGCTGATGAAACAGATGTTGCCGTTGCGGATTTCGGCGGTATTTCAATTTCAGATGATTATGAAGAAAAGATTGTGCCTGTTGAAGAAAAGCCCGAAAAGAAAGCTGTTAAATCGGTTTTAAGTAAGTTCTCAGGTAAGAAGATTGAGCCTAAAATGATTATCATTGCAGGCGTTGTTATCCTTGCAATTGTTCTTCTTGCTGTGTTTGGTATTTCAAAGCTTGCAGGCGGCAATAATAATGACAGCGGCTATTCTCAGGGCGAAACCGAATACACATGGGTTGCCGGCGGCTTCTCGGATTGTGTTGAGCTTGGTTATCTCGATGAGAATTCAGCATATTTCAAATCGGCAACAACAGGCAAATACGGTCTTGTTGACTATCAGGGCAACGTTATTCTTCAGCCCAACTACGACGGCTTCGTTCGTTGCAGCAGCGGCAGAGAATACGATAAATCCGACAGTTATCACAGCCTTGTAATTATCGGTAACGAAAGATTTGAACTCAATATCGTTAACGGTGCTGTTGTTATTTCCGAAAATCCCCATCTTTCACATTCAATCCCCACAACAACTCTCGAAGATACCTCTTATGATGAGCGTGACCGTTATTTCGAAGGCTATGCTGCTGCAAGAAAGAACGATAAATGGGGCTATGTAAGCGAAGAGAAAGATAAGAAAGTTATTCCTTATGAATACGAAGCAGTAAACGACCTTGCAGACGGCGAAACATCAGCCTGTGATTATTGCAGACCTGTTTCAAACGGTCTTATCCCCGTTAAAAAGGACGGAAAGATGGGTATAATCGATCTTGATAACGATGAAGTTGTACCTTTCGAATACAGCAACATTATGCCCGGCAGCAACGGTATCTTTATCGCTTGCAAAGACGGCATCTGGGGCGTTATCGTAACAGGCGAAGCACAGAACACATTTACAGGCGTTAACTTTGTTGTTGAAGTTGTTCCGCCTTCAGTTTCAGACGTTGAAGATGATAACACACTCGGAAAATACAGAGTTTCATCAGATGACGGCGCAAACGTAAGAAGCGGCGCAGGTTCAGATTATGATCTTGTTGGTGAACTTGACAGCGGCGATGTTGTTATCGGTTATGCAACTCAGAAAGCTGATAACGGCAACAAGTGGCTTAAAATCAAGATTAACGGTGAATACGGCTGGGTTGCAATGAATATGCTTGAGCCCGCTGAATAAAAATCAATAATCAATCCCTTTGCGGCAGTTGCTTGACAATTGCCGTAAAGGTGATATAATATTTCAAGTAATTAAATATTGAAGCTGTGAAGAAGAATAATTCTTCATCTGTGATACAGAGAGACGGTCGGTTTGCTGAGACGGCTGTTACACAAAAAGATGAAGAAGGGCCGCTTCCGAGCTCCGCTGTGATGAACGGCGGCGTATTCCTGCGTTATAAGGCAAGAGTGGTGCAGTAAGCACAATTTGGGTGGTACCGCGGTTTTAATAAACCGTCCCATAACCGAATTGTCATTCTGCATCTTTTTTTATTGTAAAAAACGGGATTTTCAGTCCCATAGGAGGAAAATATATTATGAAATGGATGGGTCTTAATGAAATCAGAGAAAAGTATCTTTCTTTCTTTGAATCAAAAGATCATTTGAGAATGCCCAGCTTTTCGCTGGTTCCCCAGGGTGATAAGAGCCTTCTTCTTATCAATGCGGGTATGGCACCCCTTAAAAAGTATTTTACAGGCGAGCTTACTCCGCCCAGAAACAGAGTAACAACCTGCCAGAAATGTATCCGTACTCCCGATATTGAAAGTGTTGGTATAACAGCCCGTCACGGCACTTATTTCGAAATGCTCGGTAACTTCTCATTCGGCGATTATTTCAAGAAAGAAGCAACCCGCTGGGCTTGGGAATTCTGCACCGAGGTTATGGAAATGCCTGCTGACAGAATTTATATCAGTGTTTATGAAGAAGATGATGAAGCCTATGATATCTGGACAAAGGAAATCGGTATTCCCGAAGACCACATGGTAAGATTCGGCAAGGCTGATAACTTCTGGGAACACGGTGCAGGTCCTTGCGGTCCTTGCTCTGAACTCTATTTTGACAGAGGCGAAAAATACGGTTGCGGTTCACCCGACTGCAAGGTTGGCTGTGAGTGCGACAGATATATTGAATTCTGGAACAACGTTTTCACCCAGTTTGAAAACGACGGTAACGGCAACTATACAAGACTCAAGAGCTGTAATATCGATACAGGTATGGGTCTTGAACGTCTTGCTTGTATTATGCAGGATGTTGATAACATTTTTGAAGTTGATACCGTTCAGAACATTATGAAGCACGTTATGGAAATTTCGGGTATCAAATATCACGAAAATGAAAAGAACGATATTTCACTCCGAGTTATTACCGATCATATCAGAAGCACAACGTTTATGATCGGCGACGGTGTTATGCCTTCAAATGAGGGCAGGGGATACGTTCTTCGCCGTCTTCTCAGAAGAGCTGCACGTCACGGCAGACTTCTCGGTATTCAGGGAACCTTCCTTTCAGATGTATGCGAAACCGTAATAAAAGAAAATGCAAACGCATACCCCAACCTTGTTGAAAAACGCGACCTTATTGTCAAGGTTATCAAGGCAGAAGAAGAAAGCTTTAACAAGACTATCGACACAGGTCTTTCTCTCCTTGAAAACATCATTGAAAACATGGATTCAAAAGTTCTCAGTGGTGCAGATGCATTCAGACTTCAGGATACATTCGGTTTCCCCATTGACCTCACAAAAGAACTTCTTGAAGAAAGAGGTATGAGTGTTGATATCGATGAATATAAGCGTCTTTATGCTGAAAGCAGAGCTGCTGCAAGAGCTGCCCGTAAGGATGCAGGCGCTGAAGCATGGAAGGGTGGACAGGCATCACTTAAAGACATCGCTTCAACAGAATTCCTTGGTTATACAGATTATTCAAATGAAGCAACAGTTAAGGCACTTATTGTTGACGGTGAAAGAGTTGATGTTGCAACTGCAGATTCAAATGCGGTAGTTATTCTTGACAGAACCGTTTTCTATGGTGAAAGCGGCGGTCAGGTTGGCGATAAAGGTATAATTAAATCAGCAAACTCTGTTTTTGAAGTTTCAACAACAAACAAATCCGCTGACGGAATAGTTCTTCATATCGGTAAAATAGTTGATGGTGACAGTATATCTGTCGGTGATTCTGTTGTTGCGCAAATCGCAGTAAAAGAAAGAGAAGCAACTGCAAGAAACCATACTGCAGCTCATCTTCTTCAGGCAGCGCTTCGCGAAACACTCGGTTCACATGTTGAACAGGCGGGTCAGCTTGTTAACGGTAATGCAATGAGATTTGACTTCACACACTTCTCTGCACTTACATCCGATGAACTTGTTGCGGTTGAAAACAAAGTTAATGAAATTATTCTTTCGGCTATTCCTGTTACAAGTACAGAAATGCCCATTGAAGAAGCAAAGAAGCTTGGCGCAATGGCTCTCTTCGGAGAAAAATACGGCGATGTTGTAAGAGTTGTCAAAGCAGGCGGATTCTCAACAGAACTTTGTGGCGGTACTCATGTTAACAACACAGGAAAGCTTGGTCTTTTCAAGATTGTTTCTGAGTCATCTGTTGCTGCAGGAGTTCGCAGAATCGAAGCTGTAACCGGTTACGGCGTTCTTGATTATATCGCAAAGAATAACACTCTTATCAACAACACTGCATCTGCAATGAAGCTTGCTAATGTTTCTGAACTTGACAAAAAAGCAACTTCGCTCATGACAGATATTAAAAATAAAGAAAAAGAAATTGAACAGCTTCGTTCGGAACTTTCACAGCTCAAGACTGGTGACCTTATGAGTAATTCGGTTGATGTGAAGGGCGTAACTCTTATCGCAACAACTGTTGAAGGCGTTAATCCCGGAGACCTTCGCGGAATGTGCGATAAGGTTAAGGAAAATCCCGATGCTGTAGCTGTAATCTGCGGTGTTAACGGTGCAAGTGCTAACTTCGCTTGCGCTTGCGGTGCAAATGCAATTACGAAAGGCGCTCATGCAGGTAATATTGTTAAGAATGTTTCGAAACTTGCAGGCGGCTCAGGCGGAGGAAGACCCGACAGCGCTATGGCAGGTACAAAAGATATTTCAAATATCAATGCTGCTATGGATGCAGTTGTATCAATAGTTGAAGAAATGATTAAATAAGGAAGTGTAATTATGGATTGCATTTTTTGTAAAATAGTAAAAGGAGAAATTCCTTCGTCAAAAGTATACGAGGATGAGCTTGTTCTTGCATTTAATGATATTGAACCTCAGGCTCCTGTTCATATTCTTATAGTTCCGAAAGAGCATATAAAATCTGCTGCTGAAATTAATGAAAACAACAGTGGTCTTATTGCTCATGTTTTTGAAGTTGCTGCAAAGATTGCAAAAGAAAAGAATCTTGACGGATTCAGAATTGTCAATAACTGCGGAGATTGTGCAGGACAGACTGTTAAGCATATTCATTTCCATATGATGGGCGGCAGAGATTTTGCTTGGCCTGCAGGTTAATGGAGGTATATTATGTCTGAATATTACAGAGTAGATATAGCAGGTCTTGAAAGAGATTTGCTCAGATGTCCCATAAGCGATAAGCTTGATATTGCCGCATTTATTCTTTTCGGTGATGTTGAGGTAACAGTTCATTCTGCAACAGAGCTTCTCAAAAGACTTCCTGAGTTTGATTATATCGTAACTCCTGAAGCAAAAAGCATTCCTCTTGCTTATGAAATGTCAAGACAGAGCGGTAAGAAGTATTTCGTTGCCAGAAAAAAAGCGAAACTTTATATGAAAGATGCTGTTTCGGTAGAGGTCCGATCAATCACAACCGATGCCGTTCAGACTCTTATTCTTGACGGAGTTGAAGGTGAGCAGATCAGAGGCAAGCGTGTTGTTATTCTTGATGATGTTATCAGCACGGGTGAGTCGCTTAAAGCAGTTGAGGTTCTTTGCGATAAATTTGATGCAAATGTTGTTGCTAAAGCAGCTGTTCTTGCCGAGGGCGATGCTTCTGAAAGAGATGACATTGTATTTCTTGGCGTGATTCCGCTTATAGAAAAATAATTTTTTGGTGATGAAGTATGCCACGTCCGTTTGCAGTCATTGGCTTCACGGTGTTTTTCACCATTGCATTATTATTTAATTTTGATAACAGAGTGACGGTTGCAGCGTTAGTTTTGTTTACCGTCGCTCTGGTTATTAGTCTTTTGATTAAGTCTGCAAGAGAAAACCGTGTTATTCCTTGCGCGCTTGCATCGGCTGTGATTTCATGCATGCTTATTCTTGCCACTGTTAATTTTACATATCTTCCTGTTATTTCTTATGAAAATAAAACTTGCGATATTTCTGCAACATTAATCAGCGAACCTGAATATGAATACGGTAATTGTTATTATGTTGCAAAAATTGAATCTGTTGATTCTCAACCTGCTGACATAAAGGCACGGCTTGTTTTTTCTACATCAACAGATATTGAACCGTATGATAAAATCAGAGGTAATTTCAAATTTTATATTCCGGGAAAATCAAATGATGTTTCGCTGTCTTCAAATATTGCAAATGGTATATTTATTGCGGCTTATCCAAGCGAGGGAGAATTTGAAATTATATCTGTTCCCGAGGGCGAAAAACCTTTCATGAAGAAAATAATAGATATACGCACAATGATTAAAAATGCTGTTTATCGTATTTTACCAAATGAATCGGGTGCATTGGCGGTTGCTTTGCTTATTGGAGATAAAAGCGGTTTATCTCCTCAAACGCTTGATAATTTCAGGTTTATCGGAATTTCTCATATTATTTGTGTTTCCGGTTATCACCTTTCTCTTTGGTCAATGCTTGCTTATGAACTTTTGAGAAAAACAAAACTCGGTTTGAGAGTTTCGAGTTTTCTGTGTATATTTCCCGTTCTTTTCTTTATGTTGATTTCGGGAATGACTTATTCCGTTATCAGAGCAGGAATAATGATGCTTGTTTATCTTTTCTCAAATGTTATGTTAAGAAAGAGAGACTCGTTAAATTCACTTGGATTTTCATTGATGCTTATCGCCGTATTCAATCCTTTTGCGATGGGTTCCGTGAGTCTTCAGTTATCTGCGCTTGCAACAGCAGGTATAATTATTTATTCAGAGAAGTTCGGAAATAAAATTGAAGAGTTCTTCAATAAAATATCTAATACGTATTTCAGAAAAGTAATACGGTTGGTTGTTTCGACATTGGCAATTACTCTTGTTGCCAATGCATTTACGCTACCTGTATCTTTATCGATTTCAAACAGTTTTAATTTTGCTGTTTTCTTTGCAAATATAATTGCTGTTCCTATTTCGGGCTTGTGCATGATTCTTTGTGCATGCGGTGCGGTTATCGGTTGTATAACAACATCGTTTATCAATCTTCCTGCTTATTTTGGAGGAATCATAGCTCGTTTTCTTCTTTTGTTTTCTGAAAAGCTTTCCGATTTCAGAAATTTATCGTTCAGAATTGAGTCTGATGAAGCGAATGTAATTATTGTTTCTATATTTTTGATGATTATATTTTCTTTGCTTTTAGCTTACTGCGGAAAATCATTTCCTAAACTGACTTTCTTGCTTTGCTCATTTGTTTTTTTTATATCAATCATCACTTTTTCTTGGTCAGACAAATCTGTTACCAAGCTTCATGTTGTTGATTGCGGTAATGGAACATCTGTTGTTTTGAGCAAGGGCAACGAAACAATTCTGATCGGATGCGGCGGAACTGGATTTCAAGGTTCATATAATCTTTGTTATTCTATTGAAGAAACAGCTAACAGAGTCAATACAGTTGTTTTTCCTGATTCGGAGAATAATTCATCTGCGTATTTTGTTGATGTGTTAAATGAATTTGATCCGCAAAACATTTATTGCGATGATTTGCCGGATTACTCGGTTCCTTTAATGAAAAGCAGAAAACAATATTCTTTTACAGATAAAATAGAAACCAACGGCTTTGACATTGAATGCCATACCGTTAATGATAAATCATTTGCATCTGTTAAAAACGAAGATGCTGTAATACTTATTCTTTTTGACCATGTTTCAGATTTTGATCAGATTCCAAATGAGTTTCGTCACGCTGATGTAATCATTTCGAGAAATGACTATCCGCTCGGAATTGAAATGACGGGATCAAAACTTGTGGTTATTAATTCCGATAATTCACGGGGAATTTTAATTCAAAATGAACTTTCGGAAAGAAACATAAACTGTACGGTTACCGCCGGATGCGGTAATGTAATTATAAAAGCTGATGACGGATATATCAGCGCTCACAGAAATTGAAAGGAGAATCTTATGCCTGCTGTTAATGAAAGCGGATTGAAGGATTTACTTAAAAATAATCCTGTTGGAATTTTTCTCATTCATGGCGAAGAAAGTTATCTTAAAAAGGCATATGTTGAAAAGATTGTTTCTAAAACAGTTGATTCTTCTTTTGCTGATTTCAATTTTCATACATTTGACGGTAAAGAATGCACACTTTCGGATATATACGAAAGTGCAGGGGCGGTACCCATGATGGCTGAATCCAAGTGTGTTTTAGTCAAAGACTTTCCTCTTGATACGCTTGATGAAAACGGTTTTGAACAACTTGAAACCGTTCTTTCCGATAATCCCGATGATTGTGCCCTTGTGTTTACGTTTATAAGTTATAATCCTAAAGGTGCTAAATGGAATAAGGCAGTCAAACTTTTTGAAAAATACGGTTATAATGTTAAACTCGACAAAAAAACAACACCCGAACTTGTTAAAATGCTTGAGAGCGGTGCTAAAAAAAGAGGTACGGCATTCGAAAAAGGTGTTGCATCATATCTTATAACTTGTGTCGGAAATGACCTGAACACACTGCTTAACGAAACCGATAAGGTATGTGCTTATGCGGGTGACAGAGAAATCAAAAAGAGCGATGTTGATGCTGTTTGCATTATGAGTCTTGATGCAAAGGTTTTTGACATGATAAAAGATTTGACTGCCGGAAGATTTGACAGCGCTTTCAGAAAGCTTTCGCTTTTGTTTGAACAGCGTGAAGATGAGTTTCAGATTCTCGGTGCATTGATTGCACAGTATTCCGATATTTACAGAGCAAAAGCAGCTGTTAAATCGGGGAACAGAGCTGAAATGATAGCAAAATACTATGATTACGCCGGAAAAGAATTCCGTTTGACTAACGCTGCAAGAAACGGTTCCTCGCTCTCGTTTGAAGCGATAGGGGAATGTATTGAAATTCTTTCTTGGGCTGATTCGACCCTTAAAAGCTCTGCTCTTGATAAAAGACTTATTCTTGAACAAACCGTTGTAAAACTTGCAAGAGCGGGCAGGAGATAATAATGATAAAAATCAGACAAGCTGTTATTGTTGAAGGTAAATACGATAAAATCAAACTGTCAGGAATTATTGATGCTCCTATAATCCAGACGGACGGATTTGGTATATTCAAAGATAAAGAACTTCAGCTTTTAATCAGAAAACTTGCAGAAAAAAGAGGGATTCTTGTTCTGACTGACAGTGATTCTGCCGGCTTTAAAATTCGTTCGTTTATCGGGTCAACCGTAGATCAGAAAAATATTAAACATGCCTATATTCCTGATATTTTCGGCAAAGAGAGCAGAAAGACAGAACCATCTAAAGAAGGAAAAATCGGCGTTGAAGGTGTTTCGGAAGAAATTATCATGAAAGCGCTTGAAAATGCGGGAGTTTTGTGCGAATCAACTCCTGAACCGGAAAGACCGATAACAAAACTTGATTTATATGAGCTTGGTTTTACAGGTGGTGAGGACAGCTCAATCAAAAGAGCTGCTCTTTTGAAATATTATTCATTCCCTTCAAGATTATCTGCAAATTCTCTTGTTAAAGTGCTGAATTGCGTTACAACATATGACCGATTTATTGAAGATGTCAAGGAAATCCAAAAGGAGTTGAAAACATGATAAGAATAGGTCACGGATATGATGTTCATAAGCTTGTTGAAGGCAGAAAACTGATTGTTGGAGGCGTTGAAATTGAACATGAAAAAGGACTTCTCGGTCATTCTGATGCGGATGTTCTTCTTCATGCGATAAGTGATGCTCTTCTTGGTGCATCTGCAAAAGGCGATATTGGTTGTCTTTTTCCTGATACTGATGAAAAATTTAAAGGCGCAGACAGTCTTTTGCTTTTAAGAGAAGTTGTTAGTTGCATTAAATCCGATGGATATTCTATAAACAATATTGATGCAACTCTTATTGCGCAGCGTCCGAAAATGCGCCCTCATATTGATAATATGCGTTCTAATATTGCATCGGCTTGCGGTATACCTGTTGATTTTGTCAGCGTTAAAGCAACAACCGAAGAAAAACTTGGATTTACCGGTCGCGAAGAAGGTATTTCTGCTCATGCGGTTTGTCTTATTGAAAAATAAACTTTTTGTAAATATATACAGTTTTTGTTTACATATCTTATTTTGATGTGCTATTATATCTGTGTATTAAGTTGTGTCGGAAAGGAATGGTCGGTATATGACCTTTATAGATAATATATCAGGTTTTTTCTCGAAACTTGGTTCGTTAAGTTTCGGGATAACTGACTTGCTTGATATTGCGCTTATAAGTTTTGTTGTTTATAGTGCAATCAAGCTCATCAGAGAAACAAGGGCATTCCAGCTTGTGAAGGGACTTTTGCTTCTTGCTGTTGCATATCTTGTTATAAATCAGCTTGAAATGCAGACAAGTTCTTATATTTTCAGATTCTTATTCCAAAATGTTTTCATTATTCTTGTTATAATCTTTCAGCAGGAAATCAGACAGGTTATCGAAAAGGTCGGTAACAGCAAATTTACAAGTCTGAGTCTGATTCTTAAAGGTAACAGCACAGATAAGGAAAAGATAATTAATGATTCAATCAATGAAATTTCCAAGGCTGTGCAAAGAATGAGTGACAGCAAAACAGGTTCGCTGATAGTTATGGAAAGACAGACTCTTCTCGGCGATGTTATTGAATCAGGAAAACCCGTTGATGCTTATATTACACATGAATTAATCGGCAACATTTTCTTTCCGAAATCTCCGCTTCATGATGGCGCAGCAATTGTAAGAAACGGAAGACTTGTTGCTGCAGGATGCGTTCTTCCTTTGACAAAGAATACTGATGTTTCAAGCGATCTCGGAACAAGACACAGAGCTGCCCTCGGGATGAGCGAACAAAGCGATGCCGCTATTGTTGTTGTTTCAGAGGAAACCGGTATCATTTCGCTTGCGTATCAGGGCACTCTTGAGAGAAATCTTACCGATTCAGAACTTCGAGAAAAACTCGTCAATCTTCTTATCAACAAATCTTCTGACAACATAATTGATAACGGTATTCTCAAAAAAATATTTAAGGATAAATACGATGGAAAGAAAAAAACAAAGAATAAGTGATTTATTTTATGACAATCGTTTCTTGATGGTGTTTTCTGTTCTTTTTGCTTTGATTGCCTGGTTGATTGTTGCAACAGAATTTTCCGAAACTCAGAATACGATTTCAAATGTACCTGTTCAGATTAATTATTCAAATGTTAATAATCTCGGTGGATTACAGCCGTTTCTTGATAAAGAATATACAGTTGATGTAACTATCAGCGGTAAAAGATATATCGTTGAATCCGATGATATCAAAGATGATATTCTTGTTGTTGCAGACACAAGCCTTGTTAATTCTGCAGGCAATTTTCCTCTTACATTAACTGTTACATCAAAAAGTGTCAGACCCGAGTATGAATTTGTAAGCATTTATCCTCAGGTGACCGATGAAATAACATTTGATTATTTAAGAGAAGAAGAATATAAGATTGAACCGGATATTATGTTTTTAAATAATTCTGTTCGTGACGGTTATCATATGGGTGAAATCTCTGTTTCAGATGTTTCAACAGTTAAAGTCAGCGGACCTGAAACGGCGGTTAAAAAAGTAGCTCGTGTTGTTGCAAAAGCTGAACATAATGGTGATTTGCATCAGAGCACTTCTGTTGAAGCGTCGATTGTTGCTCTTGATAAAAACGGCGCAGTTGTTAATGGTGTAACATTTAATAGAACGTCGGGTAAGGTGAATATAAAAATCCCCGTCTATCATATATCAACTCTTTCTGTTTCTTGTTCTTTTTCAAATATTCCTTCAGAATATATAGGCAATATTCCGTTTGAATATTCTGTCAGTCCTTCGACTGCAACGTTCGGTATATTTGATGATGATTTTGAAAAAGAAAACATTGAGTTTGCAACAAAAATCGATTTCACAAAACTTAATGTCGGAGAAAATACTTTTACAATTCCGGTAACGGCTAATGAATTCCCCGGTGGAATTCTTCTTGATGATTCCGTAACGGAGTTTGTAATTACCGTAAATGTTCCCGAGGTTTCAAGCAAAACCTTTAAAATTTCAGGTGAAAACATAAAACCGCAGAATCTTCCTGATGGCATCAACATCGAGTTTTCGGAATTGCAGTTTAATGAGATAACTGTTATCGGACCTGCCGACAAGCTTTCTGATCTTACCGGAGAATACATTGTTATGGTTGCCGATTTTGGAGATGTTGATACTTTTGACGCAGATACGATTTCTGTTCCGCTCAGAGTTTCTGACGGATATTGTTGGTCATACGGGGAATATTTTGCAACCTATAATGTCATATAATAATTAACCGCTCTTCACAGGGCGGTTTTTCTTATAATTAAAATATATAATTTATAATTATATATAAAATATAGTTGATTTATTAAAATATAATATGATATAATAAGATGTAAAAATTTAACGTGGGGGAGTGTGAAGATGAAAAGAATAATTTTTTTATCCCTGATGTCTGTTTTATTGTTATTTATCTTTTCGTCCTGCAGCGCAGGTTCTCTTATTCTTCCTGCAGATTCTTTGCTTTCTCCGCCTTTATATTACGAAGAATATGAAGACCTTGTCGATTCTTTCAATAAAAACATTGACGGCGAAACTACACTCAGCAGTCCCAAAAAAGGAAATTACCGTTCTGCAATTATTGTTGAAGATATAGATTCCGACGGCTATCAGGAAGCAATAATATTTTATAAAAAGAATTCAGATGTTTCTGTTGCAAGAATGCATTATTTTGATCTTATCGGAGAAAGATGGGTTTCTTTCGGTGATTTCAACGGGTATGGCGCAGGAATTGACAATGTTGAATTGGTCGATATGGATCTTGACGGTAAAAAAGAAATCGTTGTTGTTTGGAATACATCGGGTTCAGCGTCGGGGAATATTTTATCGGTATACCGACTTGATACGGTAACAAAAAAATTCAAAGAAATTCTTAATGAATCATGTTTTGTTTCAAATGTTATCGATATAGACAGTAACGGAAACAAAGACGTTTTCCTTATCGGACAAAATAATTCTCAGAACGGCAGTCAGAAGGTTGCAAAGGCGATGAGAATTTCAGGAGATTCTTTTGTTCTTTTCGGCGAAACAAAACTTGATTCCAATATCAGCAGTTACAGTTCTTTGAAAGCTGAAAAATCTTCCAAAGATGCTCCGATGAAATTGTATGTTGATGCCGTTAAAGGTGAACGCCAGATGATTACCGAGGTTATTTATTGGAACTCGGAAAAATCTGTTTTATGTGCTCCGTTGCTTGATTCCGAAACTCTTACCAATTCATCAACTCTCAGATATGATCCGATCGGATGCTCTGATATTAACAATGACGGTGTCATAGATATACCTGTTCAGGTTAATGTTTTTGGTAAAACAGATAACAGTTTTTCTTCCGATTCAGAAAAAGTTTATCTTACCGAATGGAAGAATCTTGTTTCCTCAGGTTTGGAAACGGTTGCTTATTCCCTTGTGAATTATCATGACGGTTATATGATTAATCTTGATGAAAAAGATATAGATTCTCTCGGAATAAGAAATTACCGTTCGCAGAATTGTTGGATAATTTTTTCTGCCGATAATGATGGGATGCCTGTTAATGAACTTTATTCTGTTTTCAGAATACCTTTTCAGAAATGGAACACAGAAAATTATGAGGCTTATATTCCTGTTCTTGAGTTTGAAGACAATGTGATTTGTGCATTCATAACGTCCGACGGTAAACGGGTCGGACTTGATGAGGAACATGTCAAATCCGAAATTATCAGAATTCCTTAAAAGGGGTGAACTGAATGAAAAGAGTGTTGATTGCCGAAGATGAAGCGGCAATAAGAGAGTTTATAGTTATTAATCTTAAACGCGGCGGATATGATGTCGTTGAAGCTGAAGACGGCGCCATGGCACTTGAACTTTATGAAGCCTGCGGCGGAGAGTTTGATGTTGTGTTACTTGATGTTATGATGCCTAATATTGACGGCTTTGAGGTATGCAAAAGACTCAGAACGATGAATAACAATATAGGAATTATTATGCTCACCGCAAAAACTCAGGAAATGGATAAAATAACAGGACTTATGAACGGCGCAGATGACTATGTTACAAAACCTTTTTCGCCGACTGAACTTGTTGCCAGAGTTGATGCAATTTATCGCAGAGTTGCAATGAATTCCGTTCAGAAATCAACATCTGTTGATATTATTGAACTCGGTGAATTCAAACTTAATTTACGAAGCAGAACATTGACGAAACACGGAAAATTCATTGAACTCACTCAGGTTGAATTTCAGATGATGGTATACTTTTTCACAAATCCCGGCGCTGCATTAAGCAGAACCGATATACTCAACAAGGTTTGGGGAAATGAATATTTCGGAGAAGAAAAGATTGTTGATGTTAATATTCGCCGACTCAGAATGAAAATAGAAGATGAACCGTCCGTTCCCAGACATCTTACAACAATCTGGGGTATCGGATACAAATGGATAGTATAGATTGAATAACAATATGAAAGGAGGCAGAAACCTTGAATTACCTGGGCATAACAAAGCGTTGGTTTATTAATGTTGCATCAACGGTTGTTGTTATTCTTTTGACGGTTTCTGTTTTGCTTATCCTTTCAATGAAAAATTATTATTACGGAGTTGCTTCAATGGCTCTTGATGCTTATTCTTCTGATAAGCTTGCTTCAACATTCAGTCTGTATGAACCTACATCTGCCGGATTTGAAGCTGCAGGAAGAGCTTTTGTTGAAAATTTTCCTGACAATGAAACAATGGCTGTTTGGATTATTGACAGGAACGGAAACATAATTCATACATCAAGCGGGTTTCAGATAAAAGAAAATGTTGATATGCCGGATTATATCAGCGCACTCGGCAGCGAGAATGGCTCAGGCCGATGGACAGGTAAACTTCCGTCGGGTGAAAAAATCATGGCTTCAACATGTGTATATAACTATTCAAGCGGATCACATGGCGGTGCAGTCCGATTTATGATATCGCTTGAAGCAATTGATACACAGCTTTTCAAAATTTGTATTCTTGTTGCTTTCGGATGTATTTTTATGTTTTTGCTTCTCGTTCTTTCAGGAAGCATTTTTATCCGTTCGATTGTTAAGCCTATCAAAGATATCGGTGAAACAGCGAAGAAAATTGCCGGCGGTGATTTTGAGGCAGGATGCGATAATTATCCTTATAATGATGAGATTGGTGAACTTTGTTCAACAATTGACGATATGGCAAATAAACTTGCTACATCTGACAGATTAAAAAATGATTTTATTTCGACAATATCCCATGAACTCCGAACTCCGCTTACGGCCATAAAAGGCTGGGGTGAAACGCTTCTTCAAATTGGAGATACTGATCCGCAAATGACGGAAAGAGGTATGGGCGTTATCATCAATGAAGCATCTCGTTTGAATGATATGGTTGAAGAACTTCTTGACTTCTCAAGAATGAGCAGCGGAAGAATGAAGATGAATACCGAAAGAATTGATATTCTTGCTGAACTTGATGAAGTTGTTTTTGCTTTTAAAGAAAGAGCTATCAGAGAAGGAATTGATCTTGTTTATAATGTTCCTCATCTTCCTGCTCCTGCAAACGGTGATGCTTCAAGAATCAAGCAGGTTTTCATTAATATTCTTGATAATGCAATGAAATATACAGACCATGGCGGAAAAATAGTTGCTTTTGCAGAAATGCCTAATCCTGCAACGCTTATTGTTTCAATCAGCGATACGGGTGCGGGAATTCCTCCGGAAGATTTGCCCCATGTTAAAGAAAAATTTTATAAAGCTAATTCTACGGTACGCGGTTCGGGTATCGGACTTGCCGTTGCCGATGAGATAATCAGACTTCACAGCGGTGAGATTGAGGTTGACAGTGTTCTTGGTGAAGGAACAACAGTCAGAGTCACTCTTCCTATTGCACCGCCTGAGCGAGAACTGACAGATACGGAAGGAGATAAATCAATCAATGAGTAAAAATAAGAGTAATTATGTTGCCGTTGGCGGTCAGGCGCTTATGGAAGGCATTATGATGAAGGGTCCTAAAGGAACCGCAATGTCATTAAGACTTCCTGACGGTACTATTGAAACATCAATGAAGGATTTTGTTTCAGTCAGAAAAAAATATAAATTCTTCAATCTTCCCGTTCTTCGAGGAATTGTTTCTTTTGTTGAGTCTATGATTTTCGGCTATAAACTTCTTATGGAGTCTGCCGAAAAAACCTCTCTTGATTTTGAAGAAGAAAATGAGTCGAAACTTGATAAATGGATAACCGAACATTTCGGACCTAAAATGATGGCTGTTATTGGTTTTATTTCAGCGGTTCTTGGAATTGGGCTTGCGTTTCTTCTTTTTATGTGGCTACCCAGTTTCTTATTTGATCTTGTTAATGACAGAATTGCAGACGGCTCAATTTCTGCCTTCAGAGCTGTTTTTGAAGGAATTATTCGAGTAATCATTTTTGTTGTTTATATGGCTCTTGTTGCAAGAATGAAGGAAATCCGCCGTGTATATATGTATCATGGCGCAGAGCATAAAACGATTTTCTGTTTTGAACACGGTAATGAACTTACAGTTGAAAACATCAGAAAAGAAAAGCGTTTTCATCCCCGTTGCGGAACAAGTTTTATTTTTGTAACAATTCTTCTCAGCATTCTTGTTTCGTCCGTTATTTCGGTTGTTTTTCCTGAACTTACTGAAATCAGAGCGCTTTGGATTGCGGTTAAAGTTATGATTACTCCTCTTATCATGGGAATAGGATTTGAATTTATTCAGTTGGCAGGTAAATATCCCAATAAACTAACAAATCTTCTTTCAGCTCCCGGTCTTCTTATGCAGAGAATCACAACCGCTGAACCCGATGATGCAATTATTGAAGTTGCAATTGAGTCAATGAAGGCGGCTCTCAGCGGTGAAGCTCCCGAAAAGAAAAGTTTGTCTGAAGATATGGATTCGGAGAATGCAGAATGACCTTTAAAGAAATTTTGGCAGAAGGAAAGCGAATTCTTCTTGAATGTAACATCGATAATTATGCTAATGAAGCAAGATGGATTTTTGAATCTGTTTTTGAATGTTCATCGGATTATTTATTTTTTAATTCTGGTGCTTCGGCAGAAAACGAGAAAACAGCAGAATATTTCGACAAAATTAACAAAAGAGCGTCGGGCGTTCCGGTCCAGTATGTTATCGGTGAATGGGATTTTTACGGAGAAACTTTTTATGTAGGAAACGGAGTTCTTATTCCGAGACCTGAAACAGAGCTTCTTGTTGATTTTGCAATAAAATATCTTGATAAAAAGAATAATGCGATTGTTTTCGATTTGTGTTCGGGAAGCGGATGCATCGGATTGACTGTTGCGAAGATGTTTCCTGCTGCAAGAATTTTTCTTCTTGAAAAATCCGATGATGCATTAAAATATCTTCTGAAAAATAAAGAGCGATTTTCTTTGCACAACGTTGAGGTTATTCACGGAGATTTATTTTACGGAATTAATAGTTTTGATTTGCCGAATCCCGATTTGATTCTTTCAAATCCTCCTTATATTAATTCCGATGAAATTGCCGCTCTTCAGTTTGAGGTTCTTAAGGAACCGTTTATGGCTCTTGATGGCGGTGTTGACGGTCTTGATTTTTATAAAGCAATCTCTGAAAAATGGTTGGTTAATTGCTGCGGAGCGATTGCGGTTGAATGCGGTGAGGGGCAAGCAGAAGATATAAAAAATCTTTTCTCACATCAATGTTCCGATTTGATATCTGTAACCGATTTTAACGGTGTTGAAAGAGTTGTAATCGGAAGAAAGGACTAACAATGATTTTTGATATAATCCGTAACGGTTTTTCCGTTGATACAGTTATAAACTTGCTTGCAAGAGTTTTTGTTGTGTTTTGCACTTTGCCTGTGCATGAATATGCTCATGCTTTGATTGCTACTAAGCTCGGCGATGATACTCCAAGACTCAAAGGTAGACTTACTCTTGCACCGCTTGCTCATATTGACCTTATAGGTGCGCTTATGATTTTCTTAGTTGGTTTCGGTTATGCAAAACCCGTTCCCGTTAATCCGAGAAAATTTAAAAATCCCAAAGCGGGTATGGCGCTTACTGCTTTTGCAGGTCCTCTTTCAAATATTGTTATGGCTGTAATATTTATGCTGCTTTGCAATATTTCTTCAATTGTTTTTGAGAATACTGAATTGCTTTTTGCAGGCGTTGCGTATTCGTTCTTCCTTTTTGCTGCACAAATTAATGTCAGCCTTGCGGTGTTTAATCTTATTCCTATTCCGCCTCTTGACGGTTCGAGAATTTTGAATTTGATTATACCTTCAAAATATTATTTTAAAATAATGCAATATGAGCGTTATATCATTTTGGCGGTATTTGCTCTTATTTTCTTTGGAATCCTTGATGGCCCGCTTAGTTTTGTTACAAGTCTGATTATGAAATTCATAATTTTTGTTGCAGGTCTTCCGTTCGGATTTCTGAATTAACCTTAACAGAAAGGGGTTATTCCTTGGAAAAGCTTCAGTATAAGCTTGAAGTTTTTGAGGGTCCTATGGACTTGCTTCTTCAGCTTATTTCAAAAAAGAAAGTCAGCATAAACGATGTTCCGATTCTTGAAATAATTGAACAGTATCTTGAATATGTCAGAAAAATGCAGGAAGATAATCTTGATGTTTCAAGTGAGTTTCTTGAAATGGCTGCAAGACTTCTCTATATTAAAACAGTTTCTCTTCTTCCCGTTCATGAAGAAGCGGAAAAACTTGTTGAAGAGCTCCGCGGTGAATTAACCGAATATCAGGATTGCAAACTTGTTGCAGGAAAGCTTCAGAATCAGGCAAAGGGTTTTGAATTTTACTCAAGAGAACCCGAAGAATTTGAAGTGGACATGACATACACAAGAATTCATGAGCCTGTTGAAATTTTTAAGGCATATATGTCCGCGGTCGGTAAAGGGAAAAGAAAACTTCCTCCTCCGATTGAAGCGTTCAGAGGAATTGTTGCTCATAAAATCGTATCTGTTTCTTCGAGAATCAGTTTTATTATTGATAAATTCAAAACAAAAAAGAGCAGAAAATTTTCAGCTTTCTTTACCGATGCTGAATCACGCTCTGAAATGGTTGCAACATTTCTTGCATTGCTTGCTATGGCAAAGGCAAAAAGAATCCAGATTGACGGTCATGGTGACGATTTAAACGTTACATTGTTGCAGGGCAGAGGGGAGAGTATAGAAATTGACGAATGATCAGATAAGAGCCGCCTGCGAAGCGATATTATTTGCTTCAGGCGAACCTGTTGAAGCAGTCAGAATTGCAGAGGCTCTTGAGCTTGATACCGAGGTTGTTACGGGCGCTTTGTGGGAGCTTTCCCGTTCTCTTGATGAAAGACAGAGCGGAACATGCCTTCTTAAACTCGGCAGCAAATATCAGCTTTGCTCGCGAGTTGAATATGCTCAGCAGGTAAGAAGTGTTCTCGATATAAAAAAGAATACGCCGCTTTCACCTGCGGCATTTGAGGTTCTTGCTGTTGTTGCGTATAATCAGCCTGTCACAAAGGCTTATATTGAGCAAATCAGAGGAGTTGATTGTTCGGGTGTTGTTTCAACTCTTTGTCAAAGAGGATTGCTTGAAGAAAAAGGCAGACTTGATTTGCCCGGCAGACCTCTTCTTTATGGTACTACACCTGATTTCCTTCGTTGTTTTTGTTTGACATCGCTTGCAGATTTACCTGAGCTTCCTGAAAAACCTGAAATTGATGTTGAACAGGATGATGAAATTGATAACGAACAGGGCGAACAGATAAGAACATTTTTTCAACCTGAAGATTAAGGAGGCGATAGCTTGACGGCGCTTTATATAATTATCGGAATAATAGCGTTTTTTATTGTTTTGCTTTCAATAAAATTTGTTATTACCGTTCATTATGAAGACGATATAGCGGTTTCTGTCAGCTGGCTTTTCTTGAAATTCAATCTTCTTCCAAAGGCAGAAAAAGAAGATAAACCTGAAAAAAAGAAGAAGACAAAAGAAAAAACAGTAGAAAAACCCAAAACCGAAAACGAGATAATCAAAGAACCCAAAAAGAAAAAAGACAATATGTTCGTTAGGTTTTACAGAAATCGTGGAGTTTCGGGTGTTGTTCAGCTGCTTAAGGATGCTGCTAATGCGCTGGGCGGAATGTTCAAAAGAATCGGAAGAGCTTTTCTTTTTGAAGAATTATACATTTCGCTTGATGTTGGTGCATCTGATTCTGCTGAAACAGCGATTAAATACGGTAAGGTTTGTTCAGCAGCATTTCCTGCAATGGGTCTTATTGTCAGCACAATGAGAGTTAAAAAATACAGTATTCAGATTAATCCCGATTTTCTTTACGGAAGAAATGTTGCAAAAGTGCATACTAAAATTTCAGTAAGACCGATTACTCTTATAAATGCAGTTATTATTTTTGCATTTGAGTTTTTGTTTAAAGTTGTTATAAAACTGCTTAAGCACAGCAAGGCTCCCAAGCCTACGGTGGAAAAGCAGATTATAAATAATAATTAATTCAGAAAGGCGGAAAACAAAATGAAAGAACAGTCAGCATCAGGAATTCTCGGCACATCAATTGAAAAGATTAAGGATCTTGTTGATGTAAGCACAATTATTGGTGAACCCATTAAAATCAGCGAATCAATTCAGATTATTCCCGTTTCAAAAGTAACATACGGATTTGCTTCAGGCGGAACAGATTTCCCCTCAAAGAGTAATCAGGAACTTTTCGGCGGTGGCGGCGGAGCCGGCATTACAATTTCTCCCGTTGCTTTTCTTGTAGTTAATAACGGAAGTGTTTCAGTCAAGTATATCAATGCTGCAGAAGGTTCGGTTGAAAGAGTTATCGGTATGGTTCCCGATATTGTTGATAAGGCAACAGATGTTATCAGCCAGCTCAAAAACAAGGATAAGACTGTTGACGATGCAATCAATGATTATATGAATACTTTAGAACCCACAGTCTGATAATTAAAAGCGCTTACCTTTGCATATATTTTATTATAAATTTTTGCAAGGGTGAGTTGTTTGAAAAAGAAATTATTCTCTTTGTTATTTGCGTTTTCAGTTTTATTTGTAACTACTTTCAGCATTGAATCTTATGCAATCGGTGTTTCGGCTCAGAGTGCGGTTCTTTTGTGTATCAATAACGGAAAAGTGTTGTTTTCAAAAAATGAAAATGTAAAGCTTTCGATGGCGAGCACAACAAAGATTTTGACTTCTCTTATTGCACTTGAAGAAGCAACTCCTGACAGAGAAATTGTTGTTACGGATGAGATGGTTTCTGTTGAAGGAACTTCAATGGGACTCATAGCTGGTGACAGCGTTTCGCTTATTGATCTTGTTTACGGAATGATGCTTCAATCAGGAAATGATGCAGCAAATACTGTTGCTTATGTGATTGGAAATAATCCGGAAGAATTTGCAAAAATCATGAATAAGCGTGCAACTGAAATCGGAATGAATAATTCCAATTTTGTTACTGCATCGGGGCTTGATGATAAAAATCATTACTCAACTGCTTATGACATGGCTTTGCTCGCATCCGAATGCATTAAGAATCCGGAGTTCAGATATATTTGTTCAAGGAAATCTGCAAGGTTAACTTACGGTAATCCGCCGTACACACGAACATTGACAAATCACAATCGTCTTCTTTGGCGATATTCTGATTGTATTGGTATCAAAACAGGATTTACGAAGAAAAGCGGTCGGTGCCTTGTAAGTGCATCAGAAAGAAACGGAATCATCCTTGTTGCTGTTACGCTTAATGCAGGCGATGATTGGAATGACCATATTTCTATGTTTGAATACGGGTTTTCGGTTTGCAAGCCGTTGACAATCGGATGTAAAACGCAGAATCTGACACTTCGCATTTGCGGAGGTACAGATAATTCAATTCCTTTAAAACTTTCCCGTGAATGCATAATTTCTGAGGATCAGATTTGTCATTACAGATTGAATATTAAACCTTTTGAATATGCTCCGGTTAAAAAAGGTGAGTTGGTCGGAACAGCAGTTTTTATTTCTGAAAACGGTGTTATAGATGAAGTTCCGGTTATTACCGACGGTTCATGCGAACGAGCGGAATATGATATTCAAAATAACGATATAACAGAGAAGAAAATTTCATTAATTGAAAAAATAAAAGAATTTGTTAGTAACGCCTTTGTCACGGCGTTCAGAGGTGAACGGATTGGCAGACAATAAAATAAGATTACAAAAATTTCTTTCTGAAGCGGGTGTAGCATCAAGACGCAAAGCTGAAGAAATGATAAAAAGCGGTGCGGTCAAGGTTAACGGACATATTGCTCAAGTTGGCGATAGCGTTGACCCGAAAAAAGATACTGTAACTGTCAGAGGAAAGAAAGTTTTAAGACAGTCAAGCATGAGATATATTCTTTTGAATAAACCCAGAGGATATGTCACAACAACCGATGATGAACTTGGAAGAAAATGTGTTCTTGAACTTGTCAAGGATGTTAAGGAGCGCATTTATCCCGTCGGAAGACTTGACAGAGTGTCCGAAGGTGCGCTCATTATGACGAATGACGGCGCTTTTGCAAACGCAATGATGCATCCTTCAAAGCATGTTCCAAAAACTTATCGTGTAACCGTCAGACCCGAGCCTATATCTGAACAGATTGATATTCTTTCAACAGGGGTTGAGATCGACGGAAGACTTACCGCTCCTGCCGATGTTTATATCGTTTCAAAAGATGATGGCAGAGCAGTTCTTGAAATTGTTCTTTATGAGGGCAGAAACAGACAGATTCGCCGTATGTGTGAAGCATTGAATCTTGAAGTTGCAAGGCTCAGAAGAATTGCAGTCGGTCCCGTTAAACTCGGAATGCTTCAAACGGGTCAATGGAGGGATTTGACTCCGCAGGAAGTTGAATCGTTGATTAAATCCGCAGGATTAAAAACAGGCGGAGGTTCAAAATGATCAGATTCATTCCTTATGACAGCGAAAATGTTGTTGGCATGAAAGCGGTCGAAAATGATAATGAAATCGGATGTTGCACATTTAAAATCAACGGTTTTGATATGGAATTTATTTCTGTTGATTGCGCAGATGATATTATTATCGAGGGTCTTGCAAGAGCTTCTATGAATTATGCCGCTATCAGGTATGCCTATATTGCAAAAATTGAAAAGAAAAATGTTTCTCCTGCATTTTTAAGACTCGGTTTTACGGGAGAAGATGTTCTCAGCGTTGAAATTCCTGTTGCATTAACTTCGGGATGCAGCTGCGGACATTAATGAATGTTAATATTGGAGATGTAAAAAATGATTAAAAGTATGACCGGATACGGCAGAGCGCAACAGCTTGTAGACGGTATGAATATTACGGTTGAAATCAAAAGTGTTAATCACAGATATTTTGAATTTTCATCCAAACTTTCAAGAACCTACGGTTTTCTTGATGAAAAACTTAAAAGTTTCTTTAACGGCAAATTAACAAGAGGCAAGATGGAATGTTATGTCCAGATTGAAGCAGTTGAAGAGCCTGACACGATAATTTCTCTTAATCATAATCTTGTTAAAGGTTATCTTGATGCTTATAGAGAACTTTCCGAAACATTCGGTCTTGAAAACAACATCAAGGTTTCTGATATCTCGAGAGTCAGCGATATTTTTACTATTCGTAAACAAGCAGCAGATGAAGATAAAATATGGGCTGCTGTAAGCGTTGTTGCTCAGGCTGCTCTTGACGGATTTATATCTATGAGAGAACGTGAAGGTTCAAGACTTAAAGCTGATGTGCTTTCAAGACTTGATACAATTATTTCTAATGTAGAGTTTGTTGAAGAACGTTCTCCCCAGACTGTTGCCGAATATAATGAGAAACTTCTTGGCAGACTCAGAGAACTTCTTTCAGATGCTCATATTGATGAACAGAGAATTCTTACTGAAGCTGCAATATTTGCTGATAAAATTGCAGTTGCAGAAGAAACTGTCAGACTCCGCAGTCATGTTTCTCAACTTCGTCTTTTCCTTGATTCAGACGAAGCAGTCGGAAAGAAGATGGACTTCCTTGTGCAGGAACTCAACAGAGAAGCCAATACAATCGGTTCAAAGGCTCAGGATGTTGAAATTGCACGCAGAGTTGTCGATATAAAAGCGGAAATCGAAAAAATCCGTGAACAAATTCAGAATATTGAATAACGGAGGGAAATGCAATGAAGTTAATCAACATCGGATTCGGTAACATGGTTAATGCCGGTCGTCTTGTTGCCATTGTAAGTCCCGAATCTGCACCAATCAAAAGAATCATTCAGGAAAGCAAGGAGAAAGGAACTCTGATTGATGCAACTCACGGCAGAAGAACAAGAGCTGTTATTATAACAGACAGCGACCATGTTATTCTGACATATCTTCAGAGTGAAACTGTTGCAAACAGACTTAATGATGATATGGACGAGCTTGATGAAGAGGAGGATGAAAATGACTGATAACGGAATTCTTATTATTTTTTCAGGACCGTCGGGATCCGGTAAAGGAACTGTTCTCGGAGAACTCCTTAAAAAGCGTGATGATGCAAAAATCTCTGTTTCAATGACAACAAGAGAAAAAAGAGCAGGCGAAATTGACGGCGTTCATTATTATTATGTAACACGTGAATATTTCGAAAAGAAAATTGCTGATAATAAAATGCTCGAATATGCAGAATATGCCAATAATCTTTACGGAACTCCCAAAGATCCTGTCGATGAAATGCTCAAGGCAGGTATAGCTGTTATTCTCGAGATTGAAGTTCAGGGTGCAGAAAAAATCAGAAATCTTTATCCTGATGCAGTCAGCATTTTTCTTGCACCTCCTTCAACCGCTGTTCTTGAAGAAAGACTCAGAGGCAGAAATACCGAGGATGAAGAAACGGTTAATCACCGTCTTGTGATTGCTCGTGAAGAAATTCGCAGAGCAGTTGAATATGATTATCTGGTTATTAATGATTCGGTAGATAATGCAGTTGACCGTATAGAAAAAATCATTGACGCAGAAAGATTAAAACTTATAAGAAACAAAAAAATATTAAGCGAGGTAATTAATAATGTTTAATCCTGATTTAAGAGGCGTACTCACAAACCATCTCAGTCGCTATTCACTTGTTACCGCAACTGCAAAAAGAGCAAGAGAAATTGCTGAAGAAGCAGAAGAAAACAAGGTTATTATGACCGAAAAGCCCGTGAGCGTTGCTCTCGAAGAAATTCTTGCAGGCGAATATGTTATCGTTGAACCTGAAGAAATCAGATATATCTGATTTATATTAAAGATTTATGAAGGGAGGAAAATCAGATGAAATATGCGAAGGTTGCAGTTGAATCAACAAATTTTTCCTTTGATAAAGAATTTGATTATATAATTCCTCCCGAATTGGAATCTTCCGTCAAAAAAGGATGCCGTGTTACTGTTCCTTTCGGACAGAGCAATAAAAAAAGAATAGGTTTTGTTTTTGATGTTACCGATTATTCGGAAGGAAAAAGACTTAAAAAAATTATCTCCTTAACAGATGATACTCCGCTTTTTAGCGAAGAGATGATCGAACTTGCATGCTGGATAAAAGAAAGAACTTTTTGTACTTTTTATGAAGCTGCAAAAGCGATGCTTCCTTCAGGCATAAATAACAGAATAGTTGTTTCATATGCTGTAAATCCTGATTGTGATTCAAAGATAACAGATAAACTTGAAGGAACGGAAAAAGAAATTTATGATTATCTGAAAAACAGAGGCGTATTTGTTAAAGAGGATAATATATTTAAAGCTCTGTATTTGAAAACTTCTTCTGTTTTGCAATCACTTAATAAAAAAGGTGTTTTGATTACAAGTGCAGATGCTGTCAGAAACCTTGGAGATCTGACTGTTAAAATGATAAGAGCATTACCTGATGTTGTGTCTGTAAAACTTACAGCTAAACAAAGCGAAATGCTTAAGGTAATCAATGATATGGGCTTCGCAAGTGTCAAGGAAATTTGTTATTTCACAGGTCTTACACCTGCTGTTTGTGATTCCCTTGTGAAGAAAGGTCTTGCAGAATATTATGAGCAGGAAATTTTTTCTTTGCCTGATTTAAGTGATAAAGTAGGTGTAAGAAATGAAATTATTCTAAGTGATGAACAAAAATCATCATTTAAAAAGCTTTCTTCTCTTGCCGAATCAAATAAACCGTCTGTTGCTCTTCTTTATGGTGTAACGGGAAGCGGAAAAACCTCTGTTTACATGAGCGTTATCGATCGTGTTATTGATTCAGGAAAATCCGTTCTTGTTCTTGTTCCTGAAATTGGACTAACACCTCAGACTCTTTCGCTGTTTACTCGGAGATACGGGGGAGATGTTGCAGTTTTTCACAGTGCATTGAGTGTTCGTGAAAGACTTGAACAATGGAAGCGTGTTAAAAACGGTGAAGCAAAGATTGTAATCGGAACTAGAAGCGCAGTTTTTGCGCCTGCAGAAAATATCGGTTTAATAATTGTTGATGAAGAACAGGAGCATACCTATAAATCTGAACAAACTCCCAGATATAATGCGATTGATGTTGCAAAATACAGAGCAGCATATAATAAATGTCTTCTTTTGCTTGCATCGGCAACTCCGAGTGTTGAAACATACGCATCTGCTCTAAGTGGCAAATATGAACTTTGTACCTTGACTCAAAGATACGGAAATGCTGTCTTGCCTGAGGTTATAACTGTTGATATGCGCAGCGAAGCAAAAGTCGGCAGCAGCAAAACAATAAGTAAAACATTGTTCGATTATTTAAGTGAAAATCTTGAAAATAAAAAACAATCCATTCTTCTGATTAACAGAAGGGGATTTAACACCTTTGTTTCATGTAATTCATGCGGTGAGGTAATATGCTGTCCACATTGCAGTATATCGATGACATATCATATTGCTAATAAACGATTAATGTGTCATTATTGCGGTTATTCCGTTCCTATGACAGAGACTTGTCCTTCCTGCGGAGAAAACGCTGTTAGATTTTCGGGCTTTGGTACTCAAAAAATTGAAGACGAGCTTGCACAGTTATTCCCCGATGCAAGAATAATCAGAATGGATACGGATTCTACCTCAGGAAAAAATTCGCATGAAAAACTTCTTGATAGTTTTTCAAAGGGCGAGTTTGATATAATGATCGGAACTCAAATGGTTGCAAAGGGACTTAATTTTCCTAATGTAACTCTTGTCGGCGTTATTTCTGTAGACCAACAGCTTTATAATGACGATTTTCGCAGTCTTGAAAAAACATTTTCTTTGCTTACACAAGTTGTAGGTCGATCAGGCAGAGGTGAATTTAAGGGTACTGCAATAATTCAGACTCTTACGCCTGAAAATGAGATCATAAGACTTGCTGCAAAACAAGATTATGATGAGTTTTTTGAGACTGAAATTAAACTTCGAAAAGCGCTGATATATCCTCCTTATTGCGATATTTGTGTTATTGGTTTTGTCGGAGAAAATGAAACAACCGTAAAAAAAGCAGCTTATGATATTCTTGAACAACTCAAGTCATATCTTAATGGTGAATTTAACGGTGAAAAAGTTATTACTCTCGGACCAATGCCGTCACGTGTTGCCAAGGTGAATGAAAAATACAGATACAGATTAATAATTAAATGCAGGAACTCTGTTCGCTTCAGAAAGATGATTTCGAAAATACTTGTATTATCGGGAACAGATTCCGGCTTTTCAGGTGTTACTGTTTATGCAGATATTAACCCTGACAGTACTTTTTAATTAATTACATTATTTATATCAAAGCATGAAAGGATTGTTATTTATGGCAATCAGAAATATCGTTAAAATCGGTGATCCGATTTTAGCAAAAAAATCCCGTAAGGTTGAAAAATTTGATGAGCGACTCTGGCAGCTTCTTGATGATATGAAAGAAACAATGTATAACGCTAACGGCGTTGGTCTTGCAGCTGTGCAGGTCGGCATTTTAAGAAGAGTTGTCGTTGTTGATTGCGGCGACGGATATATTGAACTTGTTAACCCTGAAATTATCGGAACAGAAGGGGAGCAGTTTGAAGAAGAAGGCTGCCTTTCGCTTCCCGGAGAATCAGGTGTCACATGCAGACCTGCAACCGTTAAAATTCAGGCTCAGGATAGAAACGGTAAATGGTGCATTTATAAAGGCGAAGGTCTTAAGGCAAGATGCTTCTGCCATGAAACCGATCATCTTGACGGAATAGTTTTCACTCAGCGTGTTATTAAGGAGATTAAAGAATGAGAATAGTTTTTATGGGCACTCCTGAATTTGCCGTGCCTTGTCTTCAAAAACTTATTGATTGCGGCCATGAGATAAGCGGAGTTTTTAGTCAGCCTGATAAGCCTCAGGGCAGAAAAATGATTTTAACTCCTCCGCCCGTAAAACGGCTTGCTGTTGAAAATAATATTCCTGTTTATCAGCCTACAAAAATGAAAGACGGAACAGCTCTTGAAATGCTTAAAGAAGCCGCTCCTGAACTCGTTATTGTTGTTGCATATGGCAAAATCCTTCCGAAAGAAATGCTCGAATATCCTAAATACGGTTGCATCAATATTCATGCATCTCTTCTTCCTGAATTAAGAGGAGCTGCACCGATTCAATGGTCTGTTATTAACGGATTTGAGAAAACCGGTGTTACATCCATGCAGATGGATGAAGGACTTGATACAGGTGATATGCTTTTAAAATGCGAAATTGAAATTGGGGAAAACGATACTGCGGCTGAGATGCACGATAAACTTTCTGTTCTTGGCGCTGATATTCTTGAAAAAACAATTAATTTGCTTGTAGAAAATAAATTATCACCTGAAAAACAAGATCATGAAAAATTTACTTATGCACCAATGCTTTCCAAGGAACTCTCACCGATTGATTGGAATTTAACTGCGCGTGAGGTTCATAATAAAATCAGAGGACTTTGTCCATGGCCTTCCGCAACTGCTGTTCTGAACGATAGAAAAGTAAAAATTCATCAGAGCGTTATTTCTGAATGTAAAGGCGGAAATGCCGGTGAGATTATGGAAACCGGAAAGCGTCTTGTTGTTTCATGCGGTGACGGTAAATGCATTGAAATTCTTAATCTCCAGGCAGAAGGAAAAAAGGCTATGTCCGCCGCTGATTTTATGAGAGGCAATCCTATTTCTGTCGGTGAAAAATTTGAATAATCTGAAAGGAGAGAAATTATGCCATATTTGTTTTATGATTATTATTATATAATTCTTGTAATTCCGGCAATGATTCTCGCTTTGATTGCTCAGTTTAAAGTTAAATCAACTTATAATAAATTTGCTAAGATTTCCAACTCAAGAAACATTACCGGTGCATATGCAGCTCAGGCTGTTTTAACTCATTACGGAATTCATGATGTCAGAATTGAGCAGATATCAGGAAAACTCAGTGACCATTATGATCCCAAAGCGAAGGTTATTCGTCTCTCATCCGAGGTTTATTCTGGAAATTCAATTGCTGCTGTAGGTGTAGCATGCCATGAAGCGGGTCATGCTGCACAGCATGCAGAAAATTATGCTCCCATAAAAGTCAGAAACAGTCTTGTTCCTGTTTGTAATATCGGTTCATCTCTTGGAATTCCAATTGCAATTATCGGATATTTTCTTGGATTTGAGCCTCTTATTGTTGTCGGTCTTATGCTTTATGCTTTAATTGCTGTTTTTCATCTTATAACTCTTCCTGTTGAGTTCAATGCAAGTCGCAGAGCGATTAAAGTTATCGATGAAACCGGTCTTCTCTATGATGATGAAATAAACGGAACAAAAAAGGTTTTGACAGCCGCTGCGATGACTTATGTTGCATCACTTGTTGTTGCAATTGCAAACTTACTCAGACTTATTCTCAGATTTAACCGAAGAAGAAATTGATCCTGAAAGGACGTTGAATATATGAAGAGTGCAAGGCAGATAGCATTTGAAGCACTTTTAAAAGTTCATAAAGACGGAGCGTATTCCAATCTTATTGTTGACAGTCTTTTGAAAGAAAATCCCGATTTGGGAGAAAGAGATAAAGCTTTTGTCTGCAATATTGTTTACGGAACGCTCGACCGTCTTATTCTTATTGATTATAATCTCGGATTATATCTCAATCAGCCTGTTAAAAAATTGAAACCCGAATTGCATACCGTTCTCAGGATGGGTACATATCAGCTTTTGTTTATGGATAAAGTTCCGTCAAGAGCTGCAGTTAATGAAAGTGTTAATCTTGCAAAAGTAAATAAATCAAATTTTGCAGCTTCAATGGTTAATGCTGTGCTTCGCCGAATTTCTGATAACGGATTGAAACTTCCCGAAAGTGCTGATAACGAAACAGAGTATCTCTCAGTTAAATATTCATGTCCTCAATGGTTAATTTCACTTTGGATTGATTCATATGGTTTTGATAATGCCGTTATGCTTGCGGAAAAAGCTCTCGAAGCCCCTCCGCTTGTTATTCGTTGTAATACCGTGAAAATATCAGTTGATGAATTGATTCAGAAGCTTTCCGAAGAAGGGGTTACTGCTGAAAAAACTGAAATCTTACCTGATGCATTGATAATCAACACTTCGACGGCTGTTGATGAACTTCAAGCATATAAGAACGGTTTTTTCCATGTTCAGGATTCAGCTTCCCAGATTTGTTGTATGGCTGTTGATGCAAAACCCGGAGAAACGGTTTTTGATCTTTGCTCAGCGCCCGGAGGAAAAGCGTTCACTATTGCTCAGATGATGGAAAATACGGGTGTATTAAGAGCGTTTGATATCTATCAGTCAAGGGTCAAACTGATTAAAAACGGTGCTTCAAGACTTGGCTTATCAAATGTTTTCTCGTATCTTTCTGATGCATCTATTTTTAATGAAAACTACGGTCTTGCAGACAGAGTTCTTTGTGATGTTCCTTGTTCGGGTCTTGGTATAATTCGCAGAAAACCTGAAATAAGATTCAAAAAACCTTCCGATATTGACAATTTACCTGAATTGCAGTATCGTATATTATGCAATGCTATAAGATATTTAAAAGATGGCGGCAGACTTATTTATTCAACCTGTACGCTTAATCCAAAAGAAAACGCAGAGGTTTGTAATAGGTTTTTAAGCGAACATCCCGAATTTACCGCAGTTAAAGTTTTACCTGATTTTCAAAGGTACGGTAATGAAGAAAATTATCTCACTTTGATGCCGCATATTCATTCGACTGACGGCTTCTTTGTTGCTGCTTTCGTTAAGAACGGGGGTGCACGATGAATATAGATATTCTTTCGATGACTTTTGATGAAATTATGGATGCATTTTCTGAACAAGGTTATCCAAAATTTCGTTCAAAACAGGTTTATGAATGGCTTCATAAGCATCTTGCAAGTGATTATGATGAAATGTCTAATCTTCCGAAAAATCTTCGTGAAGAATTAAAGGGAAAATTTCCTATTTTTAATTGCAGTATTGAAAAGAAACAAGTTTCAAAACTTGATAATACTGTTAAATATTTGTTCAGACTTCATGACGGCGATTATATTGAAAGCGTTGTTATGAAATATAAATACGGCTATACAATCTGCGTTTCTTCGCAGGTAGGATGTAAAATGGGATGTGCATTTTGCGCATCAACAATCGGCGGATTTAAGAGAAGTCTTAATGCAGGTGAAATTCTTTCACAGTTATATACAGCTCAAAAAGATATCGGAGAGCGTATTTCCCATATTGTTCTTATGGGTATGGGTGAACCTCTTGATAATTATGATAATGTTATGAGATTCATTGAGCTTGTGACTGATGAAAACGGTAATAATCTTTCAATGAGAAACATTTCGCTTTCCACATGCGGAATTGTTCCGAAAATCGAAGAGCTTCTTGATAAAAAGCTTCAGCTTACTTTATCGATTTCACTTCATGCACCTAATGATGAAATCAGAAGTAAGATTATGCCGATTAATAACAGATATCCCGTAGACCGACTTCTTGAGATATGCAAAAGATACACCCGTGAAACATCACGAAGAATATCTTTTGAATATTCAATGCTTTCCGGATTTAATGATACCGATGAATGCGCCCGTCTTCTCGGTTCAAAACTTAAAGGAATGCTTTGTCACGTTAACCTTATCCCTGTTAATGAGGTTGAGGAAAGTCCTTATAAACCGAGCAGTCCTGAAAGAATCGAGAGATTTGTTGAAATTCTTTCTAAATTCGGTATTAATGCAACGGTCAGAAGAAAGCTCGGTTCGGATATTGATGCATCCTGCGGTCAATTAAGACTTAAGGAGAATAAAAACAAGCAAAAGGAGGTTGATGTATGAAGATAGTTGCGCGAACAGATTCAGGTCTTGTCCGTGATAACAATCAGGATTCGTACTCTGCATTTGAACTTGATGATGCTGTTGTTGCAATTGTGTGTGACGGAATGGGCGGCGCAGCGGAAGGTGCTCTTGCGAGCAATCAGGCTGTTATGGCAATTAAAGAATACATAACGGAAAGATACTACTCGGGCATGACTGATTTATCAATCAAAAGCTTGCTTGTTTCGGCGGTTGAAAGTGCCAACAGATTTGTGTTTAATTTATCCCGAACAGATGATAACTATTTCGGAATGGGAACAACAGCGGTTGTTTCAATAATTTCCGATTCTTTCGCTTATATAGCTCACGCCGGTGACAGCAGAGCATATAAAAAATCCGATGGAGAGCTATATCAGCTTACAAAAGATCATTCCATTATTCAACATATGATTGAAAACGGTGAAATTTCACCTGAACAAGCATCAGCTCATCCTGATAAACATATTATTACCCGTGCTCTGGGTGTTGATGTTGATTTAAAAGTTGATTTTTGTCAGGAACCGTTCAATGAAAATGATTTGCTTGTTCTTTGTACTGACGGCTTAACGAATTTTGTTGGTGCAGAAGATATCATAAATCTTACAGATGACGGTTGCTACTATGATTATGCAGACAGACTTGTAAATCTCGCAAATCAAAACGGTGGCGGAGACAACATTACCGTTGTTGCTGTTGCATATTAATATTGATTTGTTTTTCTGAAAGGATAATTTATATGGATAATTACACAGGAAAAAGACTTGATGGCCGATACGAAATTCAGGAAGTGATCGGCGTTGGCGGTATGGCTGTTGTTTATAAAGCTTACGATAATATTGACGACAGAACGGTTGCTGTTAAAATCTTGAAAGAAGAATATCTTGCTAATGAAGAGTTCCGTCGCAGATTCAAGAATGAATCAAAAGCAATTGCAGTTCTTTCTCATCCCAATATTGTTAAGGTTTTCAACGTTAGCTATGGTGACAGACTTCAGTATATTGTTATGGAACATGTTGAAGGTATTACCCTCAAAGAATATATTGAACAGCAGGGAAAACTCGGGATTAAAGAAACTGTTCATTTTACAATGCAGATTCTTCGTGCGCTTCAGCATGCTCATGACAAGGGTATTGTTCACAGAGATATTAAGCCTCAGAACATAATGCTTCTTTCAAACGGAAATATCAAGGTTACGGATTTCGGTATTGCCCGTTTCAGTTACAGCGATACAAAAACAATGACTGACAGCGCAATTGGTTCTGTTCATTATATCAGCCCTGAACAGGCGAGAGGTGACACAACCGACGACAGAGCTGATATTTATTCAGTTGGCGTTGTTCTTTATGAAATGCTTACTGGTCAGCTTCCCTTCCAGAGTGATAATTCTGTTTCGGTAGCTCTTATGCAGCTTCAAAGCGATCCTAAACGTCCCAGAGAACTCAATAATAGTATCCCTGTCGGACTTGAGCAGATTGTTATGCATGCAATGCAGAAAAATGCAAAAGACAGATATCTGACTGCGGCAGAAATGCTTCTTGATATCGAAGAGTTCAAGCGCAATCCTACGATCAGATTTCAGCGTGATTACTTTGTTGATAATGATCCGACAAAGTTCATGACTAAAAAACCTTCTGCTGCTGCACCTGTGATTCAGCAGCCTCAGCAGCCCGTTATTCAGCCTGAGTATGATGATTATGATGATGAAGATGACGGACGTTCAGGAAGAGGAGGCCTTGTTGCCATTGGTGTTACAATCGGTTTGCTTGTTCTTGCACTTTTTGCGTTTGTATTCCTTTATTTCTTTACAGATGTTTTCCAGCCGAACAAACTTGTTGTACCTAACTTCTTCGGAATGAATTATGAAACTGAAATTGCCGGTTCTGATTATGAAAAGGATTTTGATTTTATAGTTGAATATGTATCCAACAGTTCATATGAAGACGGAAGCGTTTTCTTCCAGAATCCTCCCAGCAACCAAAAGGTAGATCCTGAAGAAAATGTAATCACACTTTCTGTTGCCGATAACGCACAGGAGCTTGTTGTTCCCGATGTTGTCGGATATCAGCATGAGCTTGCAAAGGAAACTCTGGAATCAAAAGGCTTCAAGGTTCAGTCCCTTCCGATTCTTAATCTTGTTCAGGAATTTGGTACGGTTATCAAAACTGAACCTGTTGCTAACACAGAGGTTAGCAATGACACAACAATCACAATTTATTTTGCTAGTGACGAAGACCTTATTCAGGTTCCCGACAATGCAGTTGGTTGGGATATTGAAATGGCAAAAGCAATCATTGAATCTGTTGGTCTTACTGTTGATGAAGAGATAATTTATGAAAACAGTTCTGAAACCAGCGGAACAGTTATCAGAACTGAACCTGAAGCAGGTGAAAAAGTTATTCAGGGCAGCAAGGTTAAACTTGTTGCAAGTAACGGTATTCCTGAAATCGGTATTGCTACGCTTACTCTTAATCTTCCTTCATCAGGCAGTACCAGAGGCAATTTCGAAGTGTTTATTAATAACGAATCATATATGACAAAAACACTTCTCATGGACGGCAAAGAATATTCAACAGAAATTCAGGGAACAGGTCCTGATGCTTCGGTTAAAGTTTATATTGATGATAAGGAATATTATACCTGCACAATTGACTTTACAAAGAACCCTGCCGTTGTCAGCAACGGAACATATTCTTCAAGCGTTATTCCTTCAACAAGAAAGGCGATTCCTTCGGTAACAGGTCTTTCTTATGAAACTGCCGTTGCTCAGCTTAATGCTCTCGGTTTCCATAATATTGTTAAGGAAGAAAAAATCGTTACATCATCTTCAGATGTTAATAAAGTTATTTCTCAGACACCATCTGCGTCTTCACAGAGCATTCTCGGTGTAACCCAGACTTATCCTCTTGATACGGAAATTGTTCTTTCTGTCGGACGAGATTTTGGTATATGATGCAGACGGACGGAATTATAATTAAAGGTATAGGAGGTTTCTATTATGTAGAAACCTCTGAAGGCTTATTTGAATGCAAGGCAAGAGGTGTTTTCCGAAAGTCGGGAATCAAACCGCTTGCAGGTGACCGTGTTCAGATAAGTATAAATGATAAAGCGGAAAACACAATTGAGAGGATTTATGACAGAAAGAATTTTTTGGAACGTCCTCCGGTTGCAAATGTAGATAAGCTTTTTATTGTTTCATCTGTTTGCGAACCTAAACCTGTTTTGCTTATTATTGACAGATTGACTGCGTTTGCTGTTATTAATAATATTGAACCGATTGTTGTTTTTACAAAGACTGATCTTGATGACGCATCGGAATATGTTGAGATTTATAAAAAAGCAGGTATCAAGTGTTTTGCTGTTTCGTGCATTAATGGTGATGGCGTTGATCTTGTGAAAAATGAAATCAGAGGTTGTATCTCTGCTTTTTGTGGAAATTCAGGTGTTGGAAAATCTTCACTTCTTAATGCAATTGATAAAACGCTTTGTCTTAAAACAGGAGAAATCAGCGATAAACTTGGCAGGGGAAGACATACCACGAGACACAGCGAAATGATTAAGATTGAAAATGGTTATGTTGCTGATACTCCCGGATTTTCATCATTTGATATTGAAGAAAATGATATCATACTGAAAGATGATTTGCCCTATGCTTTTAAAGAGTTTGCAGATTATATTGGTGAATGTAAGTTTACATCATGTCTTCATGTCAAGGATAAAGGTTGCAGAATCTTGCAGGCTGTTGAAGAAGGAGATATTCCGGTTTCAAGACATGAAAGTTATTGTGTTATGATGGAAGAAGCAAAAACCGTTAAAGAATGGGAAATCAGAAAGAGGTAAAATAAGTAACCAAAAATCACCGCGTTGATTATAATGTAATGAGTAAGGTCTCAGGCTGTAATCGGGCGGTGATTATTTTGAGGTATGAATCAAGAGGTTTGATTTGCGTGTCATTCGCTGTCGGAATGATAGTTGCAGCTCTTTTTCCTTATACTGTCGCTGTTTTGATTATTGCGTTGGTTTTGATTCTTGCAGGCTTGAGCCTTTGCAGATTTTGATGAAAGGGGAAGCCTCAGATGAAAATTGTTGTTGTAAGAAGTCCTAAAGTATTCAGCGGATTTTTACGGATGCTTTTTGGAATAAAAAAGAATGACATAATCCAATAAAATATCGGCGGCTTTTTAAGCCGCCATTTTATTTTAATATAATGAGGTTAAAATATGATTATTAAAATTAACCCCGATAAAAAATTTCAGAAATTTGAAAGAATCGGTGCCAGCGGAGCATGGTGGGCACAGATTGTAGGCGGATGGGATCATATTGATTCCGAAAGCGGTAAACAAGTCAGAGACCGTATTTCTGAACTTCTATATAGTAAAGAAAACGGAATCGGAATGGGGATTTATCGTTATAATATTGGTGCAGGTTCAAAACATTCAGGCAAGGGTGAATACAGCATGCCCGCGAGAAGAACTGAATGTTTTGAAGAATCAAAAGGAACTTACGATTGGAACAGAGATAAGAATGCTGTTTATATGATGAAACAGGCTGTCAAGGACGGAGCAGATGAAGTTATTGTTTTTGTTAATTCACCGCCTGAGAGATTGACCAAAAACGGCATGGCTCACGCTGACAAAGGAAAGCTTTTTAAAGAAAATATTTCCCGGGAAAATTATAAAGAATTTGCCGACTATTGTTTTGATATCACAGAACATTTTATTAAAGATGGTATACCTGTTAAATATCTTTCACCTGTTAATGAACCCATTTGGGTTTGGAACGGAGGTCAGGAAGGATGTCATTATAAGCCTCAAAGCGTTAAGAATGTTTTTGACGTTTTTATTGAAGAACTCAAAAAAAGGCCTTTATTATCTGATCTTAAATTGTCAGGTGTTGAGTCAGGGGATTTGAGATGGTTTAACAAAACATATACAAGACGTTTTCTTGAAAATCCTGATATTCGTTCTGCGATAGATTCAATTGACGTTCATTCTTATTGTTTGCCTGTTCCTCTTCCTTTTAATATCCCGTTTTTAAACAATAGGGTTTCTTTTGTGAAACGATTCAGAAAGTGGATGGATAGAAATTATCCTGAAATTCCTGTTAAGATGAGTGAATGGTGTCATATGCAGGGCGGAAGAGACAAGTCAATTGATTCGGCTTTGGTTATGGTTAAAACAATGTATGAAGATATCGCTTTTCTTAATGTTACTTCATGGCAACATTGGATTGCTGTTTCAGAAGTTGATTATTGTGATGGATTGATTTATATAAATCTTGATGATAAAACTTTTGAAATGACAAAAAGATATTATGCAACCGGTAATTTTTCGAAATATATTGTTTCTGGTTCGATTAGAGTCGAGTCAAAAGTTGATGACAAAGATTTGCTGACGCTTGCATTTGATAATGATGGAGTTATAACTTTAATTGTTATAAATATTTCAGATTCTTCAAAACAAATCGAATTACCTTCAAAAGGTTGTGTTAAAACAGCAATAACAGATGCGTTTAACGATTTATCTGAAAATATTATAAATAATAATAACTTTAATATTTCTGCGAAGTCGGTTAATACATTTGTTTTTAAAATTTAAAGGGGATAGATTTATTTGAAAGAGAAAATTGCTTCAGTTTTAGGTTTGCTGAAAAATAACTGGAAGACACCTCCTGAAGGCAGATTTATGCCTTTTAAAGAAATAGTTTCGATGTCTGTCGGTGGAATCGGTGTTAAATTTATAATGTATTGCGTCGGTAATATGATTATAAGCATCGGTAACAGTCTTATCGGCAACACAATAGGAATTGATCCTTCTGCAATTTATATTATTTATATAATCAGCGTATTATCGGGATTTCCTCTTACAGCTTTGAGAGCAAGGATGGTTGATAATTGCAAAAGCATGAAGGGTAAGTACAGACCATACATTATTTCTATGGGCATACCGACTGTTATACTTGGCTGCCTTTTTATTTGGATGCCCTATGAAAATATGAGTCTGACTGCAAAATGTGTAACCGTTCTTTTGTTTAATATTGGTTTTCAATTTTTTTATAATTTTTACACCGATGCATATGACAGCCTTATTAATGTGTTGTCTCCAAATACAATTGAGCGCACAGATGTTTATGCCGTAAAAGCTGTAATCGAAAATCTTTCTCCGTCAATTGCAAATATTTTTCTTCCACTTGTCGCAAAACTTATTACAGGAGATAACACTCTCTATGACCTCAGAGTGTACAGATATCTTTATCCTCCGATGTTAATTGTCGGTTTCATGATTTCCGTTCTTGTATATGTTAACACAAAAGAAAGAATTCTTCAGTCAGGAAGTCATGTTATCAGAATCAGTTTTTCGGATGCATTCAGAGCAGTAATAAAGAATAAATATTTCTGGATTATCTCATTTGCGGGATGGCTTGGTTTCCTTGAAAGTTCTTTTAATACCATCATCGGATGGCTTTATAATTATCAAGCTGCCTGTTCTGCCGGACAGTATGCAATTATAACTGCAATTGCTGGCAACGCATCGTTCTGGCCTAATCTTTTCGCACCGTATCTTATCAGAAAGTTCGGAAAGAAAAAGGTTCTTATTTTCAGCAATATTATGAATATAGCTTTTATTGCTTCAATGCTTCCTGTTATTAAAATGAGAGGGAACGGCATAATCTGGGTTCTTCTGATATTTACTTTTATCAACCAGATGCTTACATCTCTCGGACATTTCATGAACCCCAGTCTTAATGCGGATATAAGGGATTATCAGCATTACATAAGCGGAGAAAGAATTGACGGTATGTTTGCTGCAGTCGGTCTTATTGGAAGTGTTATTTCTCTTGCAACTAACTCTGTTTTGCCCGCAATTTATGAAAAAGCAGGTCTGAATTCTGAAACTGCAATTTCTCTTGGATTTGACGGTTCGAATGTTTATGATGTTCTTTATGATAATGAATATTTTATTCATATATGTTCTGTATTAATAATGGCTTCGGTTGTTGGTGCTGTATTTAATGTTATACCGTTTTTCTTCTATGATTTAACCGAAACAAAACAACGGGCAATGATAACTGTTTTAAAAATCCGTGCTTTGTTTGAGGATTACGGTAACGGTGCTCTTGAAGATAAAGATTTGATTGAGGCAATTGAAATTATTAATGATGCCAAGTCATATGAAGGCAAAAAGCTGAATGTTATATCTAAAGAAAAACTCAAGATCGCAAAAAAATTAAAAGATAAAGATATAATTAAATCAGCTAAGGATGAAATTAAATATCTTACAGAGGAAAACGAAAAAATCATTATTTCCGAATATGTACTTAATGAGATAAATCGTTTTAACACTAAAGAAGGCATGTCTGAAATAGAAATTGCAAAATCTGTTTCTTCTGCAGGTCTTGATGGATTTATGAATGCGATAGATTTATTCAAAGAATCGGAATATATCCGTTCAAAAATGAGCGATATAAAACTTTCTGTTAAAACAATTAATAAATATTATCCAAATGGTATTTGTGAGTATGATTCATCTGTTATTGAAGATTTATTTGTTTCATCAGATAATATTGATAAGCAAATTCACGAAACACTTCAAAAGATGAAATCCGCAAATGAATCCGGCGACAAAATAATTTATAAAGAACTTAAATCGAATCTTGAAGAATTGAGAGTTCTTAAATCAAAAATCAAATCTGAAATTAAGAGCGAGACAAAGAAATATAATATTTATAACAGGGCTGCAAAGCCTTATCTTGATGCAAAGAGAATTGTTAAACAATTTGAAAATTACAGTCAGTACGAAATGATTGCAGAAAGATATGAATCCATTAAAAGCTCTACATAAAAAATCTCCCCTCGGCACAACGCTGAGGGGAGATAATTTTTATATGAATTAATATTCGAGAGAACCTTCAAAGACAAGTTTGGTTGAACCTGTGAGGAGCACTCTTTCGTCGTTATAGTTAACGATAAGGTCGCCGCCGGGAAGTTTAACTGTAATGTCTGTGTTCTTTTTGCAGAATCCGTTTTCAACAGCGGCAACTGCAGCTGCGCAAGCACCTGTACCGCAAGCGAGAGTTTCGCCGTTACCGCGTTCCCAAACTCTCATCTTGATTGTTGTTTCGTTAACAACTCTAACGAATTCTGTGTTAACTCTGTGAGCAAAAATGTCTGCCTTTTCAAATGAAGGACCAACCTTTTCAATATCAATTGTATCAACTCTGGGAACAAACACTACGCAGTGGGGGTTACCCATTGATACACAAGTGATGTTGTGAGTTTCGCCTTTAATCTGAACAGGTGTATTGATAAACTTATTCTGTCCGTTTGCGCCTGTAACTGCATTTTCAAGATCTGCTTTGCCCATATTTGCGCAAACAGAGGTTACCTTGCCGTTCATGAGATAAAGTTCAACTGTTCTGATACCGCTTGCAGTTTCAATTGTTACTGTATCAGATTCAGCATCAACATAACCTTTGTCAAATACATATTTAGCAACTGAACGGATAGCGTTACCGCCCTGTCTGCCTTCACTACCATCAAGATTGAATACTCTCATCTTAACCTGAGCAACATCGGATTTCTCAATAAGAACTACACCGTCACATCCGACGCCGTGGTGTCTGTCGCAAATGCTAACACAAAGACTTTCGGGGCAGGTGATCGAATTATCAAAGTTTTCAATGATTACATGATCATTGCCTGATGCATCCATCTTTACAAAGTTAAGAGTTCTTCTTTCTGAACGCATATCGTTGATATCAACAAGCTCTGTGTTTTCCTGATTGAAACGGCTTGCAATGATATCAGCAAGAGCGTTTGCAGTATCAAGTGAAGTGATGCATGTGATTGAGAGCTGAATTGCACGTCTCTGAAGAGCAATGTAATCGCCCATTGTTGAATCATAAAGAGCACCAGTGTAAACAACATAGTTGATTTTTCCGCTTTCAAGAATATCAAAGATGTCGTTTCCTTCGTTCATGCCTCTTACATATTCAACATCGATACCAAGCTGAGAAATAGCATCAGCTGTATCCTTAGTTGCATAAATTTTAATCTTAAGGTCATCAAGCTTCTTTGCAAGTGAAACAGCATCAAGAACATCGTGCTTATCAACACTGAGGAGAATACCGATGCCTTTTTCTGCTGTGGGAAGCTGAATGTGGAAGCCGGCAGCTGTAAGACCTTTAAAGAGAGCTTCTGCCATTGTTTTACCAACGCCGAGAACTTCACCGGTTGATTTCATTTCAGGTCCGAGAATGGAGTTAACATCCGAAAGTTTCTCGAATGAGAAAACAGGAACCTTAACTGTGAAATAGGGGGGAGTCTTATAAAGACCAGTGCCGTAACCAAGATCTTTAAGAGAGTGACCAACCATAACCTTTGAAGCAATATCAACCATGGGAACGCCTGTTACCTTGCTGATATAAGGAATTGTTCTTGATGCTCTGGGGTTAACTTCAATAACATAAAGTTCATTGTGATAAATGAGATACTGAATGTTAACAAGACCCTTTGTTCCGAGTGCAAGAGCGAGTTTTTCAGAGCATTCGATGATATTCTTTCTCATCTTATCGTTGAGATTATAGGGGGGATAAACAGCGATTGAGTCGCCGCTATGAACGCCTGCTCTTTCAACGTGTTCCATAATACCGGGAATAAGAACATCTTTGCCGTCTGAAATAACGTCAACTTCAAGTTCTGTACCCATCATATATTTATCGACAAGAACAGGGTTTTCAATTTCACCCGAAAGGATGATATCCATATAACGTTCAACATCTGTATCCTCATGAGCAATTGTCATATTCTGACCGCCGATAACATATGAAGGACGAAGAAGAACGGGATAACCGAGAGTGTTTGCAGCGTTAAGAGCTTCCTGCTTAGTCATAACACCCATGCCCTTAGGTCTGAGAATTCCGAATTCTTCAAGAAGCGCATCAAAGCGTTCTCTGTCTTCAGCAGTATCAATTCCGTCAGCTGATGTGCCGAGGATTGTAATTCCGTTTTCATCAAGGAACTTTGTAAGCTTGATAGCTGTCTGACCGCCGAATGCAACAACAACGCCGATGGGTTTTTCGACCTTAATGATGTTCATAACATCTTCGGGAGTGAGGGGTTCAAAATAAAGTCTGTCAGCTGTATCGTAGTCAGTTGAAACTGTTTCGGGGTTGTTATTAATGATAGCAACTTCATAACCGAGCTCTTTAAGAGTCCATACGCAATGAACGGATGAATAGTCGAATTCAATACCCTGACCGATTCTGATAGGACCTGAACCGAGAACGATGATTCTATCTTTCTTTGATTTTTCAAGGAAAGGACGAGCTTCGCATTCACGGTCATATGTTGAATAGAAATAGGGAGCTGCAACAGGGAAGTTTGATGAGCAGGTATCAACAATCTTATAAACAGCTTCTTTGTGTGCGGGAAGTTCGGAAACACCTGAAAGTCTCTTAAGAGCTGTATCTGTATAGCCGTAAAGTTTACCCTGATTATATTTCTCTTCGTCAATATTGCCGTTTTCGATTGATTTTTCAAAATCAGCAAGATTCTTGAGCTTGAGAAGGAACCATTCTGTAATCTTGGTTATATCGTGGATTTCTTCAATTGACATGCCGCTCTTGATTGCTTCAAACACAGAGAAGAGACGCATATCATCAGTATTCTTAAGTCTGTCAATAAGAGGAGCGTTTGTTTTGGGAACGGCATTGAGAGTGTCAAGAGAAATTTCAGCACCTCTGACAGCTTTCATGATTGCCATTTCAAATGTAGGTCCGATTGACATAACTTCACCGGTAGCCTTCATTTGTGTGCCAAGCATACGGCTTGCATTAACAAATTTATCGAAAGGCCATTTAGGAAGCTTAACAACTATGTATTTAACATCAGGTTCAAATGAAGCGCAGTCAAGACCTGTTTCTTCATTTCTGATTTCGTCAAGTGTCATGCCGAGAGCAAGCATTGCGGTAACCTTTGCTATGGGATAACCTGTTGCTTTACTTGCAAGAGCAGACGAACGTGAAACTCTGGGGTTAACTTCGATAACTGCATAGTCCATGCTGTTGGGATCAAGTGCAAACTGACAGTTACATCCGCCGATAATGCCGAGAGCATCAACGATATCAAGCGATGCCTTGCGAAGCATCTGGAATTCTTCATCAGTAAGTGAAAGAGCAGGAGCTGCAACAATGCTGTCACCTGTATGAATACCAACAGGGTCGAAGTTTTCCATGCTGCAGACTGCGATGCAGTTTCCTGCGCTGTCACGCATGGTTTCAAATTCGATTTCTTTCCAACCGAAGATGTATTTTTCAACAAGAACCTGAGTGATGGGGGAGAGGTCAAGTCCTGTTTTTGCAATAACAGCAAGTTCTTCGGGATTGTTGGCTACACCGCCGCCGCCACCGCCAAGTGTGAATGCGGGACGAATGATGATGGGATATCCGATTTTTTCTGCAATTGCAAGAGCTGTTTCAACATCGTTAGCTATTTCCGAAGGAATAACAGGCTGATTGATTGATTCCATGGTATCACGGAACATCTTTCTGTCTTCAGCTTTATCAATTGCTTCTGCGTTTGTGCCGAGAAGTCTGACACCCTGACTTTCAAGATAACCGTCTTTGCTCAGCTGCATAGCAATTGTAAGACCTGTCTGACCGCCGAGACCTGCAAGAAGACTGTCGGGCTTTTCTTTTTCGATTATTCTTTTAACGGTATCGGCTGTAAGAGGCTCGAGATAGATTTCATCTGCAAGAGCTTTATCGGTCATAATTGTTGCAGGGTTTGAGTTAACAAGAACAACATCGAGTCCTTTTTCTTTAAGAACACGGCAAGCCTGAGTTCCTGCGTAGTCAAATTCAGCAGCCTGTCCGATAACGATGGGACCAGAGCCGATAACCATTACTTTTTTAATGTCTTTATTGATTGGCATAAAATAACCCCCTTAATTGCTGTTAGTCTTTAAGAAGCTTTACGAGAACTGCCTTCTGAGCGTGAAGTCTGTTTTCTGCTTCTTCAAAAATTTCTTTTGCATGTTCTTCAAAGACCTTTGCTGTGATTTCCTCTTCTCTGTGAGCGGGAAGACAATGAAGAACCATAGCATCGGGCTTTGCAACGGCCATAATGCCGTCATTTATCTGATAACCTGCAAAGATTTTCTTTCTTCTTTCAGCTTCGCTTTCCTGGCCCATGGATGCCCATACGTCGGTATAAAGAACATCTGCATCTTTTGCAGCTTCATAAATATCGGAAGTGCATGTGAAATCACCGTTCTTTGAAGCCCATTCAATGATTTCTGCATCGGGTTTGTGGCTGTCAGGGCATCCGATACTTACAGACATACCCATTTTGATACCACCAACAATAAGTGAGTTAGCCATGTTATTGCCGTCGCCGATGTAGCAAAGCTTATGTCCTTTGATTGAACCTTTGAATTCACGGATTGTCATAAGGTCAGCAAGAACCTGACAGGGATGGCAGTAATCTGTGAGTCCGTTTATGATGGGGATTGAACCGTAATCTGCAAGAGTTTCAACATCACTTTGTTTGTATGTTCTGATCATGATTCCGTCAAGATAACCTGAAAGAACTCTTGCGGTGTCTTCAACAGGTTCACCTCTGCCGAGCTGTATATCATTGGAGCTGAGGAAAAGAGCTGTACCGCCAAGATCATACATTCCGACCTCAAATGAAACTCTTGTTCGTGTTGATGATTTTGTAAAAATCATACCGAGAGTTTTACCTTTGAGATGATGATGCTCGATTCCATTTCTTTTTTCATATTTGAGCTGATCAGCGAGATTAAGAATTTCATTAATCTCTTCAGGGCTCAGGTCCATAAGCTTAAGTAAATGCTTCATATATTCCTCCAAAGCAAATAAAATACAAATTATACGTCATATCTGAATAATTATACACTAAAACAACTATACAGTCAATGATAAATGGCATATATATGCATGCTGGACATAGAAATATTTAGTGCAATATGACAACTTACGATTATATTCAATATAGTATAACATATATTTATTACATTTTAAAGTATATTTTTAAATTTTTTCAAAAAAATCCACCCTCAAATTGAGGGTGGAAAGAATTATCCGAAAGATTTGATTAGTTCATCAATTTTTACATAAACAAGACCAACAAATTCAACAACTTTATAAAGAAGTCTGTGAATTACATTGCCGATATTCTTATCTTTGCGTTCCGATGTTGTTCTTTCGATTGTGATGCTGTCAAGAAGCTCGCTGTTATCACCGCGTCTTGTTTCAACAATCATTTTGTTACCCTCAAATTCAAGTGTCGTATAAGTTGTAACGTCGTTTTCCAAGAAGCTGTATGCAAGATGTTCTGCTTCGTAATCCATAATAACTTTTTCGCAAACTGAGTTTGAATTGAGATATACAATTCCCTCGGGGTCGGTATAGGTTCTTCCGCTTTCGGCTTTCTGAACAATTTTGCCGAGTTTCATGAAATGTGAACGACCCTGAGAATGAGTGTGACCGGTAATAACAAAATCGAAATCATAAGATTCAAAAATCGGAGTGAATATCGTTGAAAGAAGAAGTTCTGTTTCCATATCTCCGATTGAATCTCCTGCACCGTAAATACCGTGATGAACAACGCCGATTCTCCATTTTGCATCTTGGTTAAGTGAGATTGCCTCTTTTGTCATTGCCATATGATCGGGCGCATTGCCTGATGTGGATGCATACACAAGATAGAGAACATCACCGTAACGGAACCAGAAATCTCTGTCAATCCCGCTGAAATATTTTCCGTAATATTCATTGGGCATATTTGTATAATAGTTATATTTCAATCCTTTTTTATCATGATTTCCGATTGCAAGCGCCATAGGAAGACTTCTGACGGCTTCGGGCATAAGAAGAGTCTGCCATTCAGAGTCTGTCTGACCGGTAGAAGTATTATCACCGGGTGAAACGAGATAGCTGATATCGGGATTTTTTGCAAGAGCTTCAGCGAGAACATTGTTCCAGTTGAAACCAATATCCGACTGTGTATCACAGTCGGTCCTTGTGTCTTCGGCAATCTGAATATCACCAACAACAAGCGCTTTGTGATTTGAAAATGATTTGGTTTCGTATTTGCAGATTTCGCTCCATTCAGAACCGGTAAACCACTGATAATAATATGTTGTGTTTTCTTTTATATCAGAAATGGTCACTCTGCAAATAACCTGAGTATCATTATCTGCATCTGTTGTTATGCCTTTAAATTCGATATAATCAGACATATCATTATTTTGTGAAAGTCTGACGGTAGGCTTCGCATTTGATTTATCGGAATGCCAGCAAAGGCTGACTTCTGTTTCGTCAGCTCCTACGCAAAGCATCGGTAAATCATTATAAGGATAATTTGAGTTATAAAACATGTTCCATTCGTCCCTTGTAAGTTTTGGTGCGTTAAAATCGGCAAACGCCATAACGTTTGCCGATAACACCAATGAAATTGTTAAAATAATAGCGATAATTCTTTTCATTGGTTATACTCCTTTTTATTTTGCGGGGCAATGATTTGTTGCAACAATGTTAATTCCTGTTTCGAGAATATTTTCAATAAGAATATCACCGAGTTTAACAGGAGCCTTTGCAGAAGCTTTGTTAATAATTTCCATGCACTCTATAATTTTATCTTTGGGAAGTGAGCCTGCAGATTTGCAAGGAACAACGTTATATAATCCGTCTATGACTTTTACGGTTGTTGCGAGGCTTCTGACAGGGTTTGTGCATTCGGTTCTTGCGTAGGTGTCACCTCGTTTGCAGGTGTTACCGGTTACAGAAATTATTTCACCGCTATCTGAAATCTCAACTGTTACGCCGCAACCCATAGGGCAGGCAACACAAATAATATTTTTCTGCATAAATCACACCTCCACCGATATTTCAATTTTACCGCCCTCAGAAAATTTCTTGAGCATATCATTTTTTATGAGAACGTCTTCCATCTCACCGGGAGCAAGTCGGGGTCTTTTGCGTGAGATGATTTCTTCGCCGTTATATTTTACAACGATTTTTGCGTTTTTATAAACTTGTCCGACTCTGAAATAGAGTTTAACATCGCCTTCGTTCCTAATGTTAACTTTCTGAGGAACAATATAACGAACACCGCCAATTCCTTTTGTTTCGATATACTCAGCTTCGTCTGTTTTTTTGAGAACATATTTTGCTGCACCTTCACCTGCAGTCTGGCTTTCAAGAGTTACATAGTCAACAAGATCATGAACATGAAGAACATTACCGCAAGCAAAAACACCTTTATGTGAGGTTTCTCTGTATTCATCAACAACAGCACCGTTAGTTATTGGATCAAGTTCAATGCCGACTGATTTTGTAAGTTCGTTTTCCGGAATAAGTCCGACAGAAAGGAGAAGAGTGTCACATTCAATAAAACGCTCAGTTTCTTTTATCGGTCTGCGGTTTTCATCAACATCGGCAATTGTGACGCCGGTAATTCTTCCGTTGCCGTGAATATCAACGACAGTACAGCTGAGATAAAGAGGAATGTTAAAATCGTCAAGACATTGAACGATATTTCTTGTAAGACCGCTTGAATAGGGCATAAGTTCGCAAACGCATTTAACCTCTGCGCCTTCAAGTGTCATTCTTCTTGCCATTATAAGACCGATATCGCCGGAGCCGAGTATAACAACCTTTTTTCCGGGCATATATCCGTCGATGTTAACATATTTCTGCGCTGTGCCTGCACTCATAACACCGGAAGCTCTTGTGCCTGCAATATTAAGAGCACCTCTGGGCCTTTCTCGGCAACCCATTGCAAGAATAATCGCTTTTGCCTGTATTTCAAGAAGACCATCGGTTTTATTTACAGCATAAACAATATTGTTATCGGTTATCTCAAGAGCCATTGTATCAATTTTATATTCGATTTCCTTTTCTTTAACAAGGGAAATGAATCTATCGGCATATTCAGGGCCTGAAAGTTCTTCGCCGAAATAATGAAGACCGAATCCTGTATGGATACATTGCTCAAGAATACCGCCGAGAGTTTCGGCTCTTTCCAGAATAAGGATGCTGTCAACACCGCATTCTTTTGCTTTTAATGCTGCGGCCATACCTGCGGGACCGCCGCCGATTACTACAATATCATAATTAAGCATATTACCCGCCTCACTTTGTTCTTTCATAAAGAATCTTTGAATTTCCGCCGCATTTTGTTATTTCGTTGATTTCAAGGCCAAGTTCTCTTGCAAGAAGTTCAACAACCTTTGAACCGCAGAATCCGCCTTGACATCTTCCCATTCCTGCTCTTGTTCTGCGTTTTACGCCGTCAACATCTCTTGCACCTGCAGGAGCGTGAATTGCATCAAGAATTTCACCTTCGGTTATTGTTTCGCATCTGCAAATAATTCTGCCGTAAGCAGGGTTCTTTTCAATAAGAGATTTTCTTTCGTCGTTGGTCATGTGTCTGAATCGAACAGGTTCTTCTCTTTCTTCTTTGAAATTTTCCTTTTCTGTTACATCAATTTTGCTGAGTATAATATCTTTAACATAAAGAGCAATTGCAGGCGCCGAGGAAAGACCGGGAGATTCAATTCCTGCAACATTTATAAACTGATTATTCTTTTCGCTTTCTTCGATTATAAAATCATTTCTGTCGCAATGAGCTCTTAAGCCGGCAAAGGAAGTGATAATTTCGCGTGATGTAAGAGTCGGGACAGATTTCTTGGCAATTTCAAGAACCTCAGAGAGGGTGTCGGCAGTTGTTGTTACATCTGTTTTATCTTCAATATCCAATGCACTGGGACCGAGAAGAAGATTTCCGTCAACGGTAGGTGTAACGAGTATACCTTTACCCATTTTGGAAGGACATTGAAAAATTGTATGTTTAGCAAGCTTTCCGACTGATTTGTCACAAAGCATATATTCGCCTTTTCGAGGTTTTGTATGAATGGAGGTATCGCCTATGAGTGATGCAATTTCATCGCAATAAACACCTGCAGCATTAATAATATAACTTGTTTCAATATTATCATCGCCGTTTGAAAGTGTAAATATTTCGTTGCTGAATTCGATTGATTTAACTTCGAAGTTTCTGATGAAATCTGTTCCGTTGACAACAGCATTTTCTGCTGCAGCGATAGTAAGTTCATATGGACAGACTATACCTGCCGAAGGAGCCCAAAGTGCAGATTTGGCTTCGGCACTGATATTGGGTTCAATTTTATGCAGCTTATCATAATTATATATTTCAAGACCGGGAACGCCGTTTGTTTTTCCTCTTTCAAGAAGTTCTTTGAGTGTTTCTGTTTCTTCGTCAGAAAAAGAAACAACAAGAGAACCGATAGGATTGAACGGAACTGAAAGCTTTTTGCAAAGATCTGGCATGAGTGCTGTTCCTTCAACATTCATTTTTGCTTTGAGTGAACCCGGTTTTGCATCGAATCCTGCGTGCACAATTGCACTGTTGGCTTTTGAAGTGCCCATTGCCATGTCGTTGCATTTTTCAACGAGAGCAATTTTAAGGTTGTAGCGGCTGAGTTCTCTTGCGATTAATGAACCAATAACGCCTGCACCTACAACGGCAACATCGTATTTCATTGACATAACCTCCGTTTTTTGTATGCTTTTGAAATTATATCATACTTATTTTTATAAAACAACTGGTATTTTTAATTATTTTACTTTAAATTTTCATTATTATTTCTTAAATCCCAATTTGATATAACTTGACAAGATTTTATGAATGTGATAAACTCAAATTAATCTAAATGATTTTTTGTGACTGACGGATTTTGCAGAACAAACTGCATGGGAGCAAAAAATCTCAAATTATGCCGACCGTCTGGGCAGTCTTATCTTTCAGGGTAAGACTGCCTTATTTCAAATTGAAAGGAAGTTTTAATTATGATGACCGATATCGAAATAGCTCAGTCTATTGAAATGAAACAAATAACAGAAATTGCCGATACTGCAGGGATTGATCGTAAGTATCTTGAGCAATATGGTAATTATAAAGCAAAAGTTGACCTTTCACTTTTAAATGAAAGCGAGAAAAAAGATGGTAAGCTTATTCTTGTAACCGCTATCACTCCTACTCCTGCAGGAGAAGGTAAAACCACAACAACCATAGGTCTTGCTGACGGTCTTAAGAGAATCGGTAAAAATGTTATGGTTGCTCTCCGTGAGCCTTCACTCGGTCCCGTTTTTGGTGTTAAAGGCGGCGCGGCAGGCGGCGGATACGCTCAGGTTGTTCCCATGGAAGATATTAATCTTCATTTTACAGGTGATTTTCATGCTATCGGTGCAGCAAACAATCTTGTTGCAGCAATGCTTGATAATCATATTTATCAGGGAAATTCTCTCAATATTGATCCCAGAAGAATAACATGGAAGCGTTGCGTTGATATGAACGACAGACAGCTTCGTTTTGTTACTGATGGTCTCGGCGGCAGAGTCAACGGTGTTCCCAGAGAAGACGGATACGATATTACTGTTGCTTCTGAAATTATGGCTGTTCTTTGTCTTGCGACATCAATCACAGATCTTAAAGAACGTCTTTCGAGAATTATTGTCGGATATACTTATGATGAAAAGCCTGTAACTGCAGGTCAGCTTAATGCTGCAGGCGCAATGACCGCTCTTCTTAAGGATGCACTTAAGCCGAATCTTGTTCAGACTCTTGAGGGGACTCCCGCTCTTGTTCATGGCGGTCCTTTTGCTAATATTGCTCACGGTTGTAACTCTGTTATGGCAACCAAACTTGCAATGAAACTTGGCGATTATGCTATTACTGAAGCTGGCTTCGGTGCAGATCTCGGTGCAGAGAAATTTCTTGATATCAAGTGCCGTTATGCAGGGCTCACTCCCTCGGCTGTTGTTATTGTTGCAACAATCAGAGCTCTCAAAATGCACGGCGGAGTACCTAAAACCGAACTTGCAGGTGAGAATCTCGATGCTCTTGAAAAAGGCATTCCCAATCTTCTTCGCCATGTATCTAATATTAAAAATGTTTATAAACTTCCGAGCGTTGTTGCTGTTAACAGATTCCCGACTGATACGGATGCTGAAGTGAAACTTATAATTGAAAAGTGCAAAGAGCTCGGTGTTAACGTTATTCTTTCCAATGTTTGGGCGGAAGGCGGTAAAGGCGGAGAAGAACTTGCAAAAGAAGTTGTTGCTCTTTGTGAACAGCCTAACGATTTTACTTTCGCTTATAATCTTGAAGGTTCAATTGAAGATAAAATAGAGGCTGTTGTTAAGAAAGTATACGGTGGCAACGGAATAAGCATTCTTCCTGCTGCGAAAAAGCAGATTGCTTCTCTTGAAGCTATGGGATTTGCAAATCTTCCTGTTTGCATGGCGAAAACGCAGTATAGCTTCTCTGATGATCCCACAAAGCTTGGTGCTCCCGAAAACTTTACCGTTACAATCAAAAACGTCAAAATTTCTGCAGGTGCCGGATTTATTGTTGTTCTCACAGGAGATATCATGACAATGCCCGGACTTCCCAAAGTTCCTGCTGCTGAAAAAATTGATGTTGATGAAAACGGAAAAATCAGCGGTCTTTTCTAAAATAATTTACAGCCGTCATTTGACGGCTGTTTTTTATACGGTAAATTCATATAAAATATCATTTACTTCTATTTTTGTATTATTTTGAATATAAATAAAAAAGAAAAAATATTTTTGTGTTGTAATATTTGTTTAATTATGCTATAATTTGACTAATTTTAGAATAGGAGTGTTTTTTTTGAAAATATTTACAAAGATAATTTCTATTATATTATCATTAATTATTGCGCTTTCTTCTTCATTTTGTGTTTTTGCTGAAACAGATAAAAATGAAATGAGCCTCAATAATATTACTGAGTATAAAGATTATCTCATGGATGAAGGTTATCCTGTTTTTACAACGGCTGATTTTTACGGAGTGTTTAATGCTTTTTCAACGGTTTTCCGTTTTATTACAGGTGCGTGGCTTTTTCCTCAACAAAAATTTAATGTAGAAGTAGATGATTTTTTAACAGACGTTAGTGCTCATATAGCCACTAACAGCGGTCTTGATTTTACCGCAATTCTTAATAATCTTCCTGAAACAAATCAATTTGCCGATATTATTACAACAACATTCGAAATTGATACCGCTGAGTTCAGAAGACAGATGTATGAAAAACGCGACGAATATGAGGATGAAGGAAATATCCCCATGCTCTGTGTATACGGTCTTATCGGTATGTATATGAGCGTTATTACTAAATGTGAAATTTATTCTGTTCAGTCTGAATCGGATCCTGTTGTTTATGAAGTTTATATTCGTCTTGTATATAAAGACGGAGGCACCGAGGAATTTTTCCCCGGATTACTTATCAATACTGAAACCGGTGAATGTTCAAATGTCGGTACAAACGGTATTGTTGGTGTTGGCTTTGATATGAATCTTTCTGAAATGCTTGTCTATGCAACTGTTGATTGTTGGATGCGTGATTTCGGGTTCTGCTATCTGTATGATGTTGTTGCCAACATGATGCCTGTTTTTTTCCATTATAAAACTAGAAGATTTAAGTTTGAATATAACGATCTTGAATATATGATTCAGATATGGAAGGGCAATTATACCGTTGCAAACGGTGGTGAAGTAGGTATTTATTGCCGTGACAAATCAAAAATCGGTTCATATTATGATTGTGCAAACAATGATCAGATGCTTGAAATGTCAATGCAGATTCTTCATGGTGATAAAGTTCTTGTTGATGTCGGACCGGAACTGCATTGGTGGATGAACGGTTTTAATCTTGGTACAAGAATGTATATTCCTGAGAGTCTGACAATGAAATTTTCCGTTGTAATGACTGATGAAGATATGCTTAATGCATTCTGTGAAGCTATTGAAAATCATTATATGCATGATGTGACTTATACGGTTGACGGTCTGACCGTTAATGTTGTTTGGTAATAAAATTTAAGTGTTTAAATAGCAAGGAGGTGGAAAGATGAAAAAGTTGTTTTTTATTGTTATTACTGTGTTTATTTTAGCATTTAATTTTGTTATACCTGGTTTTGCAGAAGAAGTTACTGATTGCGCTACAGGTATTTCTAACGTTCAATTTTCAAACGGTTATTGTGGTTTTTGTCTTGATGCAAATCTTCATTCTGCCGGAAACGGAGATATTTTCTCTGCATCGGATAACACTTCGGTAGCTACAAATAACACAAACAATAACGATGTATCTCAAAAACTTAAAGTAATGTTTACACAGTGTTTTGATGATATTTTCAGTTTGGATGAAAACGGTATTTATCGAATCGATAAAAGTGTTGCGGATTTAAAACTGCAAAATGCAATTTATCATTTTACAGATAATCATTGGCCTTCCGGTGATGTGAAAAAGCTTGTTAACAAAGTAAATGAATATGATGGTCCTGAAATCCCTGATACAGGTTATCAGATTACAAATAAAGATGGTAAAATAATTACATTTTATTTCCTAGTTATGGAGCCTCAGAAAGAAGATCAGCAATCATATTTTGCTTATAAACTTGAAGTTTCGGATGGACAGTCTCATGTTCATAATCCCAAAGAAAAATGGGAATCCGATGGAGAAAATCATTGGCATGAATGTGGATGCGGAGAAAAATCTGATTTTAATATGCATTTTATATTAGGCGGAACATGTATTACTTGCGGAATAACCATTGATGAAGATGAGGATAATAGTGAATTCCCTGGAGTTAACTCTGATTCCAATTCCAATTCTGTTATTACTCCTGTTCCGGATTCCGACATTAATCCCGGTTTTTATCCTGATGAAAATTTGAATTCAAATGATGATAATGATGACAAAGAATATTCCGAATCTGTAACATTATCACCTGATGATAATCTTGAAATTCCAGATACCGGAAGTGAATCAACAGGATTATATGTTTATTTGGTTGCGATTATGGGTGCTTTTGCTTTGTTAATATCATTCTTGAATCGCAGAAAGAAGTTTAATTAAATAAGTTTAAAACCGCATTGCAGATATTTTGTGATGCGGTTTTATTTTTGCGTAATAACTTATAAATTATTAATGTTTAAAATCTTACAGTTTAAATTTATGATTGTACAAAAATATCAATTATGAAGTGTTTTTTTGAAAACGTTTTTATCAACTTTGCTCAGGTTAATTATCAGTGCATCTTTTTTTATCACATTTACTTTTTCTTATATATATGGTTGACTGACTGAAAGTAACCGTTGCCTGGTAACTTTTACCCTCGACAATGCTGAGCTTTTTTGTCGATTAAATACAGACAGTTTTGTGAGAATGTCTTTGTTTTGGCCTTTTGATATTGATTTATCAGCGGTAATTTGTTATAATTCAAAAGAATTTATCAAAAAACAGGAAGTGATAATTATGGCATCTTTTTCAGATATTGGTGTTTGGCTTGGTGATATTTCTCTTGCAGAAATTAATCATTATACCAAAAACCCTATGAAAGCGCAGGAAAATACTCTTAAGAAAATCATAAACAGAAACAAAAATTGTGAATTAGGCAAGAAATATAATTTTAAAAATATTAAGTCAATAGAAGATTATCAGAAAATGGTACCTCTTTCAACTTATGAGGATTATGAGCCTTATGTTGAAAGAATAATTAAAAATAAAGAAAAAAATGTTATGTTTTCCGGATTGAACTCACGTTATTGTTCGTCATCAGGCAGCGTGGGCAAACCGAAAATCCTTCCCAAAGGTATAAAAGATCTTTGGAATATGCAATGCATTGGTTTTTCGTGTACCGTTGCAACCGCAGCTCATTATCTTAAGAAAGTTAAAGGCAAGAAAATGCCCAGTCAGATGGGTCCTCTTGTTCTTATTCTTACAGGACACCCTCTCGAAGACGGAAAAATGTGTAACGGTGCGGCTCAGATTCCTCTTTCATATCTTAAACCTATTACACCTTTCTTCTGTACTTCACCTAACTCTCTTCTTTATCCCGAACATGAAGAGTTAATTGATACATCATATCTTCAGCTTCGATTTGCTCTTGAAAATCGCAAGGTGAGTTATATCGGCTCACTTGTAATAACTCTTGTTACAACAATGTTCGATTATCTTGAAGAAAATTGGGAAATGCTCTGCGATGATATTGAAAAAGGTATTATTAATCCGAATATTAAAATAACACCTGAATTAAAAAAAGAATATTCAAAGAAGTTCAAGCCTAATCCTAAGCGTGCTGCTGAACTTCGCCGCGAATTTGAAAAAGGTTTTGATACACCGATTGCGCCCAGAATATGGCCCAGACTTACTTGGGCTTACGGTATGGTTGGTTCAAATCTTAAGGTTTATGTTGAAAAGCTCCGCAAGTCAATCGGTGATGATGTACCTATTCATGGAATGGGATTTGCTGCAGCAGAAGGATTTTTTGCAATGGCAACAGAACTTGATTCTCATGACGGTGTTCTTCTTCCTCATTGCCTCTTCTTTGAATTTCTTCCCGTTAATGATGATGAAGAGGAAGAAATTGATCTCAATCCTGTTCTTATTGATCAGCTTGAAATCGGTAAGAAATATGAAATTGTTGTTTCTAATTTTTCAGGTCTTTACAGATACAGAATGGAAGACGTTGTTCAGGTTACAGGAATGCATAACAATACTCCGAAAATTGAATTCCTTTATCGCAGAAACCTTGGAATGAATCTTGCAAATGAAAAAACAACAACTCAGATGGTTGATATCGCAGCAAAGCAGACAGCAGATGAAATGGGTAACGAGTTTGTCGGTTACAGTCTTTATGCTGATTATTCAACAAATCCTCCTCGCTATTGCATGCTTGCTGAACCTAAAAATCCTGTTGCTGAAGAAGACAGAGAAAAATATATTGATATTCTTGATGAAAAGTTCAAGGAGTTTAATGAAAAGTATTTCAAGTATCGTCGTTGGGGTATGATTAACAGACCTCAGGTGCTTTTCCTTAAACCTAAAACATATTGGGATTTCAGAGAATATCTCAGGTCAAAAGGTAAGGTCCTTAATCAGATTAAACCTGTAACAATTATTAACAGCGAGGAAAGATGCGAATTCTTCTTCTCTCATGTTGAAACTGATACTGAACTTCCTTATAAAGTTAAGGGAGAATAAATGGAGGTTTGAATGAAAAGATTTATTGCAGCATTTTTATGCCTTGTAACATTCTTTACCGCTGTTTTTTCAACAGCGCCTGCTTCGGCTGCCGGAGAAGGTCTCGATGTTCCTCTGATTTATATTCAGGGGCAGGGTGCGGAACTTTACAGAAATCCCAATACTCCTGAAGAAGAACAGATTTTTCCGATTGAAATACCCGAAGGATATATCAATGAAAAAATTGATATTTTTCTTCCTGTTTTTGCGGAAGCATTTTTTACACAGCAATGGGATGAATTCTGCGTTGTTCTCAGGGATATTATTGTTCCTCTTTTTGAAGACGTTAAGCTCGATAAAAACGGTGAGCCTTCAGATGGAAGCGGCGTAAAATTTACATGGTCCGAGTCAACTCTTTACGATAAAAAGGTTAACGGTAAGTATCATGTCATGGATTATGTGTTTGAATATGACTGGAGAATAGATCCCTGGCAAACTGCGGACAAGCTTCATGATTATATTCTTTGCGTTAAGAAGGTAACCGGACATGAAAAGGTATCTCTTCTCGGACGATGCCTTGGAGCTAACATTGTTTCGGCTTATCTCACAAAATATGGTGACGAACATATTGATGAGGCTATTTTCTATGCAAGCGCTGCCCACGGCGTTGAGATGGCAAGTAAATGCTATACAGGCGAGCTTTATCTTGAGGCTGACGGTGTTGAACGTTTTGTTTATGACTTAGAACTTTTTAAAGATGATGAAGAACGTGTAATTGACAGCCTTCTTGAAGGTTTTGTTACTGCTTTAAATAAAACATATGGTCTTGATATAGCATGTTGGGCGGTTAACAATGTTTTCAAAGATATTTATCTCGATATAATGCCTCCCATTATGAGTGAAACCTTCGGAACCTTCCCCGGTTACTGGAGTATGGTTAACGAAGAGGATTTTGAGAAGGCGAAAGAAACTGTTTTCTACGGCTCTGAACCCGGTGAATATGATGGCATGATTGCTAAGCTTGATAATTATCATTACAACACCAAGCTTAAGCAAGATGAGGTGTTCAAGCAGATGGCTGAAAACGGTGTTGAGTTCTCAAATATTGCAAAATACGGTCTTCAGCTTTATCCTGTTGCAAACTCAAATCATTATGTTTCGGATAACACTTGTGATATTAATGCTTCTTCGATGGGCGCAACCGCATCCGACATCGATAAAGTTCTCAGCGATGAATATATTGAAAATGCAAAAGCAATAGGAACTTATAAATATATATCACCCGACAGACAAATTGATGCTTCGACCTGCATGTTCCCTGATTCGACATGGTTTATAAAAGATATTGACCATCAGTATTTTCCTGATTATATGAACGATCTTATGGTTCTTATTTTAAACAATGATAATTTTACTGTCTTTGATAGCGAAAAGTTCCCTCAGTATATGGTGCTTGATAAGGAAAATGACATTGTTGTTCCCATGACCGAAGAAAACATGAATACCACAGAAGAGTGGAACACAAATTATTTTGAAGCTGTAATCATGATTTTTAAGGGCTTGTTCAAGCTTATAAAAGATTATTTTGCAAATCTTTAAATGTATAATTCCGCCGTTCGTTTGCGTTCGGCGGATTTTCTTTTTTGTTAAACAGATAAATCGATGTATTTGTCCGTTGAATAAAAATTAATAATCTGTTAATATTTTAAAAATTAATTTAACGGAGGGATTATTTTGAAATTAATCAAGAAAATCATTTCTGTTCTGCTTGTTGTAATTTTTGCTTTTTCGACATCAGTTTCATCTGTTGCCGCATATGTTGAAAATAAAAACAGCAGACCTGAAATTCTTACACTCAGCGAATATAAGACAAAACTCTGGGAGGAAGGATATCCTGTTTTCACTACAAAACAGTTTCTTGATATTTTTAATACTCTTTCTCTTTTTGTAAACATTATAACCGGAAAAGGTTTTCATGCCGGAGAAAAATTTGATGTTGAGGTTGACACCTTTGTTACAGATGCCTGTAATGAAGTTTATCAGAATTGCGGACTTGATATTGTCAGCTTACTCTCAAATGTTCCTGCTCTTAACAGCGGCGCTGAATTGATTACAACCGTATTTAATGTTGATATTGATACAATTCGCGAGGAAATGTATGATAAACGTGATGCTTATGAAGATGAAGGCAACGGATTTATGACCGGGGTTTGTTTCTTCCTTGGCGCATATCTTGCAATTATGGATAAATGTGAGATTTATGCAGTACCTACTGAAGAAAATCCTGATGTGTATGAGGTACAGCTTAAGGTTACATACAGAAACGGTGAATATGACATTCATTGTCCCGGTATATTCATTGACAGCGTAACAGGGGAGTGCACGGGATATGATGCTGACCAAGGACTTTTGGGAATCGGATTTAATTTTAATATTAATGAAATGATGGTTTATGCAACAATCAATGCATGGATGAGAGATTTTGGTTTCTGCATGTTTTATGATATTGCAGCTAATTCTGCGCCTCTTCTTTGGCACTATGATACCCGCAGATTCACATTTGATTATAACGGTCTTGAATGGATGGTTCAGATGTGGAAGGGTAATTATTTGATTACTAATGGTGCTGAAGTTGGCGTTTATAACAGAACTCCTGACAAGTTTGGTTCATTCTATGACTGCGCAAGCAATGATCAGCTTATGGAAATGAGTCTTCAGGTTTATCACGGTGAAGATCTTCTTGTTAATCAAGAACCACAGCCTCATTGGTGGATTAATGGTTTTCAGATGTCTGACAGAATCTATGTCCCTGCCAGTCTTACTCTTGTTTCATCAATAGTTATGTATGACGAAGAAATGGTAAGGGCTTTCTGCGAAGCTATCGATAAAAATTATTATCATGATGTAACTTATACTGTTGACGGATTAAAAGTTTCTTTTGTATGGTAAGAATGTTCAGAGCCTCTGCTAAAAAGCAAAGGCTCTTATTTTTATGAGAAATAAATTGAAAATAAATTAAAAAAACACTTGATTTTTCAGATTATCTCATATATAATATATAAGCATTTAAATTGCATATATGGAGAGTTGTCCGAGCTGGTCGAAGGAGCACGATTGGAAATCGTGTAACGGGCTATAACCTGTTCGAGGGTTCGAATCCCTTGCTCTCCGCCAGAA
>JAZQTZ010000033.1:0-19292 GCA_045631105.1 Acutalibacteraceae bacterium | reverse complement strand
GCTACGGATTCAACGATTTCATAAGTAAATTCGGGCATGATGATGCTCCTTTCATGTTTTATACGCGTTTATTATAATATAATAATATTAAAAAGTAAATATATTTTTAAAAATTTTATAATAAAATGAAGAAAATTTTGCAAAAAGTAATAAGACGGACATGTCAGGAATATATTTAGAATGATAATAAAGACAAGGGGAGAACATTATGAATCCAAATTGCGAAACTATGAAGCTTGGTTTTTTCGAAACCGTTTATGAATCTGCAGCTGAACAGCCGCTTGATGCCGACATAAGTCTGCCTGATTATTGTCCTGAAATTCAGCGTATTCTTAAATGTACCGTTAATCCTTCGGTTACCGCTGTTCAGAATAACTCGGGAAGAGTAACCGCTGATGTAAATGCAGTTGTGAGAGTTCTTTATGTGGGAGATAACGGAAAGATTTCAGGTTATGAGCAAAGCTATCCGTTGCAGAAATTCATTGAATCATCGAAAATAACATCTGATTCAGCTGTTAATGTTACTGTTAAAACAGATTATGTTAATTGCAGAGCGGTTAATCCAAGAAGAATCGATATAAGAGCAATGATGAGTTTTTGTTTCAAAGCAGTTAAGAAGCGTGATGAAGAAATTATGTGTTCATCCGATGGAGCAGGAATACAGACCATGACTGAAGAGCATGATTTTATATCTCTTGTCGGTGTTTGTGAAAGACCTTTTTCAATCGGCGAGGTTATTGAAATACCTTCTGATAAATCAGCTGCAACGCAGATTGTAAATATATCTGCTTGTGCATTATGTTCCCAAACAAAAATTATAAATAATAAAGCTTTGATAAAAGGGGAATGCAATCTTAAAATTTATTATATTGCCGATAACAGCGGTGCAATTGAAAGCGTTGAGCATTCAATGCCGATAAGTCAGATAACAGAGCTTGACGGAATAAATGAAGATAATTTACATTCATTAAAAATCGGAATTTCTTCCTGTGAGGGGATTCTCAGAGCTGATTCATCAGGAGATATGAGACTTATCGAACTGAATGTCAGACTTTCTGCAAATCTTTCAGCCTTTATTGAACTTCCGTTAACGCTTATCACCGATGCTTATTCAACAGAATGCGAAATCAGAAACACACCGAGAAGCATGGAGGTTTTTTCTGATAACGGTAATTTTGATACTTCGTTCACAAATAAAGTTGTTCTTGAGAGCATCGGCGTCAGTGTTGACTGCGTTCTTGCTGTATGGTGTTCTGATTTGAGATATACTTTTTCGTCAAAGGAAGATAAATGCGTTATAGCAGGAACATATCTTGCAACGATTGTTTATAAAGATTCGGAAAATCAATACGGGGTTATTCAGAAGCCTGTTGATTTTGATTACGCTGTCAAAATGAATAATAAATGCGAAAGGATTGTTTGCCACGGTTCTGCACAGATTTCGGCGTGTTCATGTTCCGTAGCGGGTGAAAGCAGACTTGAACTCAAAACTGAGCTTGTTGTTTCGGGACTTATTCTTTCAACTGCTATACATAAATATATCGGCTCTATCGAAAAAACAGGAGAAATAAATAAAAAAGAAAAATCGTGCGCTCTGACAATTTATTTCTGCGATAAAGGAGAAAGTGTCTGGAATATTGCAAAGAAATATTCAACAACCGTTGAAGCGGTTTTACAGGAAAATAATATGAACTGCGATGTAACAGAAAATGCAGGAATGATGCTTATTCCCGGAGTATAAATTCCGTTTGTTGTGAGAAAATATAACCGTAACAATCTTATTTGAAAGGAAACGGTTATGAAAATCTTTGATATTACGGGTGACAGTTTTACAAACGAAGTTGAAAACTATAAAGGAACTGTTCTTATTGATTTTTTTGCTGAATGGTGCACTCCTTGCAAAATGCTTTCTCCGATTATAGAAGATGTTGCCTGGAAAACAGGGGGCAGGGTTAAGGTTTGCAAAATTAATGTTGATGATGAAAAAGAACTTGCAGAAAAGTTCGGTGTTATGAGTATACCGACTCTTGTAGTCATGAAAAACGGTAAAATAAAAAACAGGAGTATCGGTGTAACCGGCAAAAAAGCAATTATGGATATGCTTGAATGAAAGTGTGCTATTTTAGACAAATCGAATTAATTGTATAACTGCATTTTATTGACAATAATCCCATGTATAATGTATAATTCAATTACAGTTAATCTGTAAAATACATAGGAGGACAAAGAAATGGCAGCTATCACAGAAATTCTTGAAATGGTGAAGAATATTCTTGCATACTTCAATGAAGCAGATGCGGCATCAGTAATTGATATTGTTAAGAATTCTCTTGAAACAATTTTTGCTAATATCGCTCTTCCCCTTTAATCAATGAAGAAAACGGTGCAGTTTGATTACTGCACCGTTTTTTTATTTTCAACACTTGAAATAATAAGAATATTCTGTTAAACTATTTAAAGATAAAATATAAAGGGTGATTAAAATGGCAAAGTGCAAGGTTATTTCTCACAGAGGCGCAAATCTTGATGCTCCCCAAAATACCATTCCGGCATTTGAACGCTCGCTTGAAATCGGTGTTGACGGCTTTGAAACCGATATTCATCTCTCTTCTGACGGCGTTCCCGTTATTTGCCATAACTATACAATTGATGAAACTTCAAACGGAAAGGGCGAAGTTAAATCAATGACATATGATGAGCTTCGCAGTTATGATTTCGGCTCATGGTTCAATGAAAAATTCAAAGGTACAAAGCTTCCTTCTGTTGAAGAATTTCTGGTTCTTTGCGAAACAGCAGACATCGAAATCATGAATATCGAAATTAAACCTCCCCTTGACGGTGATATGTCAATCGTTGCAAAAACAATTGACGCAGTTAAGGCTCACGGTCTGTTTGATAAGCTTCTTATTTCAAGCTTCAGCGCAGATGTTCTTGTTGAATGTAAAAAGGTTGACCCCAATTGCAAAACGGGATATCTTTATGCGCCTGACAAAAAGCATTGCTATACTCAGATGCTTTTTGGTTATGTTGAGTTTGCAAAGAAAATCAAAGCGGATTATCTTCATCCTCATTTTCTTTCCGTCAACAGAAGATATGTACGCAGACTTCATGAAAACGGCATAGGCATAAACGTTTGGACTGTTGATAAGGAAAAAATTGCACGCAAGCTTCTCAAACTCGGCGTTGACGGAATTATCACAAATGACCCGATAATGGTCAACGGTCTTATTGAAAATTTTAAAGGTTAATTATTATGGCGGTTTACAGAACAGAATATTCCGGGCAGACTGAAAATATCGGTTACCGACTCGCAAAATCCGTTAAATATGGCTCTGTTATTGCGATGTTCGGAGATCTCGGTGCAGGGAAAACAGCGTTTACACGAGGATTTGCAAAGGGGATGGATATTCATTCCGATGTCAGCAGTCCAACATTTGCACTTGTCAATGAATACAGAGGTAACGGAAAAACGCTGTATCATTTTGATATGTATCGTATTTCGGGATGGGATGACCTCTATTCCACGGGATATTTTGATTATCTTGATATGGGCGCATCGCTTATTATTGAATGGAGCGAAAATATCGAAGCAATTCTTCCCGAAGATTGTATCAGAGTAACGATTACAAAAACAGATAATCCCGATGAAAGAAATATAGAAATAATTGGAGCTGAACTCATTGAAAATTCTTGCGGTTGATTCCTCAGCAAAAACGGCAAGCGTTGCGGTAACAGACGGCAAAACGCTGATAAGCGAGTGTTTTGTCAATGCCGGTTTGACCCATAGTCGAACTCTTATGCCGATGGTTGATAATGCCCTTTCTCAGGCAGATATGAAAATTGATGAAATAGATGCTTTTTGCGTCAATGCAGGTCCCGGTTCTTTCACGGGAATTCGTATAGGCGTTGCTGCAATAAAGGGACTTGCTCTCTGTCAGGACAAGCCTTGCGCAGGCGTTTCAACACTCGAATCGGCTGCTTATAATTTTATTGACGAAAACTGTCTTGTTTCTGTTTCTATGGATGCAAGATGCAATCAGGTTTATACAGCGCTTTTCAGATGTGAAAATTCAAATGTTATCCGTCTTTGCGATGATAAAGCTGTTTCAATTGATGAACTTTTCGATGAGCTTTCAATGTATAACGAAAAGATTTATCTTGCGGGGGACGGTGCGGAAATTTGCTATAAGTCATTCGGCGACAAGCTTGAAAATGTTGTTCTTTCGGGAGAAAACAGAAGATATCAGAGAGCTTACGGTGCGGCTCTTGCTGCGATAAATAATGATAGCTCTTTCTCTTCTTCCGCAGAGCTTGCTCCCGTTTATTTAAGACTTCCCCAGGCAGAACGAGAACTTAAATTAAGAATTAATAAGGAGAAATAAGATATGATAGCTTTAGGCAGTGACCACGCAGGTTTTGAACTCAAGCAGGCAATAATCAAACATCTTGAAGAAAGAAATGTTGAATTTAAGGATTACGGTCCTTATTCTGCAGACTCTGTTGACTATGCCGTTTATGCTGAAAAAACAGCAAAAGGTGTTGTTGGCGGTGAATGCGAACTTGGTATTCTTTGCTGCGGAACAGGTGTTGGTATTTCAATTGCAGCAAATAAGGTGAGAGGCATCAGAGCATGTTGCTGCTCCGATAAATTCTCGGCTGAAATGACAAGACTTCATAATGATGCGAATATGCTTTGCCTCGGCGGAAGAGTTGTTACACCCGAACAGGCAATCGAACTTGTTGATTTATTCATTGATACACCTTTCAGCGGTGAAGAACGCCATGCAAGAAGAATTGCGCAGATTACTGAACTCGAAGAAAGGTTTTAATTAAAGGAGGAATTTATCATGGCAAAAGTTGTTGTAATGGATCATCCCCTTATTCAGCATAAACTTACATTTTTAAGAGATAAGAACACAGGTTCTATGGAATTTCGTAATCTTGTCAGCGAAATAGCTATGCTCATGTGTTATGAAGCAACAAGAGATCTCCCTCTTGAAGAAGTTGAAACAGAAACTCCAGTTGCTGTTGCGAAAACAAAGGTTATAGCAGGAAAAAAACTCGCATTTGTTCCCATTCTCCGTGCCGGTCTCGGAATGGTTGATGGTGTTCTTGCTCTTGTTCCTTCAGCAAGAGTAGGTCATATCGGTCTTTACAGAGACCCCGAAACACTTCAGCCTGTTGAATATTATTGCAAGCTTCCCGCTGATATTGAAGAAAGAGAAGTAATTGTAGTTGATCCCATGCTTGCAACAGGCGGCTCGGCAATTGATGCTATTTCACAGATAAAAAAGCGTAATCCCAGAGAAATCAAATTTATGTGTATAATTGCCGCTCCTGAAGGACTTAATGCTCTTAAAGAAGCACATCCTGATGTTGATATTTTTGTTGGCGCTCTTGATGATCATCTCAATGACCACGGATATATCATTCCCGGTCTTGGCGATGCAGGCGACAGAATTTTCGGAACAAAATAAATTACAGAAAAACCTCCGTTTTATATGGAGGTTTTTTATTATAAAAATATTATAAAAACATAAAAAAACACTTGCATTTCCGAATGCATTGTGATATAATTCCATAGCAAATCACACGCAGAGCTATTTTTATTATGAGTGCGGATGTCAAAATCCGTTGTAATATCAGGCTTTGCGGAGGTTCGTATCTGACATTAGATACAAAATTTAACTTAGGAGGAAAAACAAATGTCAGTAGTATCAATGAAGCAATTGCTTGAAGCAGGTGTTCATTTCGGACACCAGACCAGAAGATGGAACCCCAAAATGGCTGAGTACATCTTCACAGAACGTAACGGCATCTACATCATCGACCTTCAGAAAACAGTAAAGAAGCTCGAAGAAGCTTATATGTTCATCCGTGAAATCGCTGCAGACGGCGGCGAAGTTCTCTTCATCGGCACAAAGAAGCAGGCTCAGGATTCAGTTAAGGAAGAAGCTATTCGTTGCGGTATGCCCTATGTTAACGCTCGTTGGCTCGGCGGTATGCTCACAAACTTCAACACAATCCAGAAGAGAATCAAGAGACTTGCTCAGCTCAAGGCTATGGAAGCTGACGGCACTTTCGATCTTCTTCCCAAGAAGGAAGTAACAAAGCTCAACCTTGAAATCGAAAAGCTCGAAAAGTTCATGGGCGGTATCACAGAAATGAAGAAGCAGCCCGCAGCTATGTTTATAGTTGACCCCCGCAAGGAAAGAATTGCTGTTCTTGAAGCTAAGAAGCTCGGTATCCCCATCGTTGCTATCGTAGATACAAACTGCGATCCCGACGAAGTTGACTATGTAATCCCCGGTAACGACGACGCTATCCGCGCTGTTAAGCTCATCGCAGGCGCAATGGCAGACGCTATTATCGAAGGTAGACAGGGCGAGCAGACAGCTCCCGCAGCAGAAGCAACAGAGGAGGAATAATATAATGGCAGCATTTACAGCTAAAGACGTTCAGGCTCTCAGAGAAAAGACAAACGTTGGCATGATGGATTGCAAAAAGGCACTCACAGAAGCTGACGGTGATATGGATAAGGCAGTTGACATTCTTCGTGAGAAGGGTCTTGCAACTGCAGCTAAGAAAGCAGGCAGAGTTGCAGCAGAAGGCGTTATCGGTCTCTATTCAGACGGTAAGGCATCAGCTCTTGTTGAACTCAACTGCGAAACAGACTTCGTAGGTAACGGCCCCGAATTCAAGGCTCTTGCAAATCAGATTGCAAAGACAGTTGTTGAAGCTAAGCCCGCTGACCTCGATGCTCTTCTTGCAACAACAATTTCAGAAGGTTCACTTTCAGTTGCTGATTCAATTCAGGAACTCTTCCTTAAGATTCGCGAAAACCTCAAGCTTCGCCGTTTTGTTCTTGTTGAAGGAACAGCTATTTCATATATCCACGGCGGCGGTTCAGTTGGTGTTCTCGTAAGCTTTGACACAAACGCAGACGCAAACAACGAAGAATTCATCGCTATGGGTAAGAACGTTGCTATGCAGGTTGCAGCTATGACTCCCGCATATCTTGACGAAGCTTCAGTTCCTGCTGAAGAAGTTGAGAAGGAAAAGGCAATCAACCTTGCTCAGATGAACGAAGATCCCAAGATGGCAAGCAAGCCCGAACAGGTTAAGGCTAAGATCATCGAAGGTAAAATCAAGAAGTATTTCACAGAAGTTTGCCTTCTTGACCAGACTTTCGTTCGTTCAGACCTCTTTGAAGGTTCAGTTGGCGGTTACGTTGCAAACGTTGCAAAGGCTCTCGGCGCTGACATCAAAGTAACAGGCTTCACCCGTCTTGCTAAGGGCGAAGGCATCGAAAAGAAAGAAGACGACTTCGCAGCAGAAGTTGCAAGCATGATGAAATAATTAAAAATTCTCCCGTACCAAATCGGTACGGGAGTTTTTGTTTATATATCAAATTAGATGAGCTGTTGAATTAATATATTTAAAAACAACATCCCCATATTTGTTTGTTCCTTCTTTGTAGAAAACAACTTTTGTTATTCCTGTGTTGTTGAAGTCAATATCAAATGCAGGTACTTTATCTGTGTATCCCATAATATAAAAAACAATGTATGTTATAAATGCGGCGTGAGAAACAACAGCAATCTTTTCTCCGTTTTTATATTTTGAACGAAGATATTCCACAGATCTTTTACCCCTTTCAAAAAGACCTTTTTCATCGCTTCCGGCAGTTGATTCCATAAGCTTTGATTCGGGGTCAACTCCGTCAGCAATGGTAACTGTCGGGCAAAGTTCACGAAGTTCTTCGATTGATACGGCGTGATATTCTTCGGGGATACCCATTTCTGTAAAAACCGGATGAACAAAAAGCTTTTTTTCTTTTGATTGTTTTTTGATTATTTCACCTGCAGTTCTTACAGCTCTCATCAGTGCACTTGAGTAAACGGCATCAAAATCAACATCCGAAAGATATTTTCCTGCGGCTATTGCTTGGTTTACTCCGTTTTCAGTCAGAAGAGGGTCAACGCTTTCGGTCAGAGTAAGATCTTTTCTTCCGTTATAGCCGATATTTCCCATGCTTTCTCCGTGACGGATAATATAAAGTTCGAGTTCAACAATAGGTTTTATGTTTTCCATAACATCCTCCGAATGATTGATAAACAAATTATATGATTATTTTATGATATTGTCAATTATGCTTATTTCCTTGACAATATAAATATTAATGTTTAGAATATAAATTAGTGAGGTGATGTTATGGGCGTATGTTATATTGTCGGTGCAGGCGAATGCTTGTTCCTTGACATAAAAAAGAAATCCGATGATTTGATTATTGCGGCTGACGGAGGTTATAAATATCTTCTTGATGACGAAATTGAACCTGATATCATTATCGGTGATTTTGATTCTTTCGGAGATATACCTGATAGTCAAAATGTTATAAAACTCAATCCGGTCAAGGATATAACCGATATGCACGCTGCGGTTGAAGCCGGCATTGAAAGAGGTTACACGGATTTTCATATTTACGGCGCTTGCGGTGGAAGAATTGACCATACACTCGCTAATATCCAGCTTATAGCTTCGCTTGCCGAAAGAAAAATCAAAGCCTGCATTCATGACGGAAAAACACTTATAACTGCTGTTTGCAATGATTCAATATCTTTTTCGAGAGAGCATAAAGGTTATATTTCTGTTTTTTCACATACCGAAAGATGCTTGGGCGTTTATCTCAAAGGTTTAAAATATACGCTTGATAATGAAACTCTGAATAACTGTTTTCCTCTTGGAGTCAGTAATGAATTCATAGGATGTGATAGTGAGATTGTTATCGGTAAAGGAACGGCGATTATAATATATAACATTTTATAAGGAGGTCTTGCCATGAAAATCAGAAAAAACTTTCTTGTACGAATTGTTTCGGTTGTTCTTGCAGTTGTTATGCTTGTTTCTACTGCTCCTTTTGCTTTTGCGGAAGGTTTGATTTCAGAGGAAACAACAAAAAAATCCGTTGAAATAGCAAACAGAATTGAATCTGAAGGTATTGTCCTTCTTAAGAATGAAGACGATGTTCTTCCTCTTAAAACAAAGAAGGTCAATGTTTTTGGTGCAGCTTCATGCTCAATTGCATTTGCGGGTGCGGCAGGCTCAGGCGCTGTCCGTTCATCCGATGCAGTCGGTTTTTACGACGCTTTAACCAATGCAGGAATCGAATATAACAAAGACTTATATAATAAATACGCGAATTTTACCATGACTAAATTTGATGCAGGCTTCCTGAGTTATGTAATAACTGTTCTCAAGCAGTTTTTCGGCGGCGGTCAGTCTGAAATGCCGATAAACAGAATCAGCGATTCTGTTTTTGAAAAGGCGGTTGGATATTCCGATACAGCGATTATTGTTATCGGCAGAGTCGGAACAGAAATGAAAGACCTCAGCATTGAAACTCTCAATCTGACCAAAGAAGAGAATCAGATGATTGAAAAAGTCTGTTCTTCGTTCTCTGATGTTATAGTTGTTTTTAATATTTCAAATATAATGGATATGTCATGGCTTGAGGATTATGACAGTATTAAAGCCGCCATGATAATGTGGCTTCCGGGTGAAGTGGCAACCGACAGCGTTGGCAAGGTTCTTGCCGGTGAAGTCAATCCCTCAGGCAAGCTTGTTGATACTGTTTCCTATGATATCGAGGACCATCCCGCATCCGAAAACTTTGGAAATTATATGTATAAAAATATCATCGGCATTCCCAAGTATTTCGTAAATTACAGCGAAGGTATTTATGTCGGTTACAGATATTTTGAAACCTTTGCGCCCGAAAAGGTTCAGTATCCTTTCGGTTATGGTCTTTCATATACAGAATTTGATTGGGATATAAAAGATTATAAAGTAACCAAGGATGAAATAACTGTTAAAGTCAGGGTTAAAAACACAGGCGATGATGCAGGTAAAGAAGTTGTTCAGGTTTATTTTTCTGCTCCTTATTATGAAGGCGGAATTGATAAAAGCGCAATAGAACTTGCTGCATACTCTAAAACAAAGCTCCTTGAACCGGGTAAAAGTGAAACACTTGTAATTTCGTTTGATATAGCTGATATGACTTCATATGATTCGGAAAATGAGGAAGCATGGGTGCTTGATAAGGGCGAATATAAAATCCGTGTTGCCCGTGATATCAGAACATTCGAAAAAACCTTTACTTATAATGTTAAAGAAAAGGTTGTTTATAAAACAGACGATAATTCAGGTTGTGAAATAAAAAATCTCTTTGAACAAGCAGATGGTGACCTTACTTACCTTTCAAGAAGCGACAAAGATGGAACTTATCCGACTCCTCCTACCAATTATAAAGCTCCTTCAGAGGTGAAAAACAGTGATAAGAGACCTGATCCCATAACTGAGGGTGAAGCACCTAAAACAGGCGTGAAACATTCCGACGGTGTCATAACTCTTCAGGATGTTGCAAAGGATGAAAGCCTCTGGGATGCTTTCCTTGATCAGCTTACCGTTGACGAAATGATTGCTCTGATAACCGACTGCGGATACGAAACAACCGCTGTTGAAAGACTCGGTATACCAGGAACATCGGATAACGATGGACCTTCCTGCATCAAAGGTGAAGGCGGGCTTCTTTATTCCGAATCGGGTCTTGCATTTCCCGTTTCAACTGTTCTTGCATGCACATGGAACGATGCGCTTGCAGAAGAATTCGGCGAAATAATCGGCGAAGAAGGAAATCAGCTTGGCACTCATGTTTGGTATGCTCCCGGATGCAATATTCATCGCAGTCCTCAGGGCGGAAGAAATAATGAGTATTATTCCGAAGATCCGCTCCTTTCAGGCCGAATGTCTGCCGCAGTAACAAGAGGCGTGCAATCAAAGGGTCTTGTTGTTACAGTTAAGCATTTTGCGGCAAACGAACAGGAAACCAACAGACAGTCCAACGGCCTTTATACATGGCTCAATGAGCAGTCGCTTCGTGAAATTTATCTTGAACCGTTTGAAATTTCGGTAAAAGAAGGTAATGCAAAGGGAATTATGTCCGCATATAACAGAATCGGTTCTGAATGGTGCGGAGGAAGCAAAGCTCTTATAACCGACCTTCTCAGAAATGAGTGGGGATTTGACGGCTTTGTAATCACGGATGCAAGTATTGACCTTACGGGTGAAGGATATCTTGATCCTGCACTTGCAGTTTATGCACGCAACAGCGGAGTCCTTACAATGCTTTATGTTGTTTCTGCACCGCAGACAATTCTTTCGCTTAAGCTTGCTTATGCAAAAGATCCCATCGGAATGGGCAACGCAATGCGACTTTGTGTTTATGATATCTGCCGCATGAAGATGGAAACAAATGCTTTTTCAGTTGAATAAACAATGATGAAAAAGACTGCAGGGATTATTCCTTGCAGTCTTTTTCAAAATTATACAAATTTGCAAATAGTTGTTTACAAACTATTGGCTGACTGATATAATATAGTAAAATCAACCCATTATTTCGGGAGGAATAACAATGTATTTCAAAAAATTTACAGCATTTATTTTGTCAGGACTTATGATTTTGGGGTTTACAGCTTGTAAAAATGATGAGCCTGTTAATGAAACAACGCAAAAAATTCATGAAGAAATTACAGAGGAATATCTTTCCGATTATATTGACGATGAATCAACAGTTCCTTCAATTGAAGATGATATAACAGAAGTTTTAGCTGATGTTACAAGTAATATTACTGAAACAAGTGCAGTTTCAGTTAAAGATATTTCAGCATTTACAGACGAAGAAATTATTGAAACATATAAAAATGCCGCTATAAAATCTCATTCTTCCGTTACCTCACAGCACGCCGTTGAAATAACAAATATTATAATTAACGGAGAAGAGCTTGGCAGCGGTTTTGATTTTATTAAGAAAATAATTAATACTTTTATTTCAAATAATACAGAGGATACAAAGGGGATTACGGGCGGATATAAAAATCTTGCCGAATCCGATGTTGCTTCTGCAAAGATTTATAAAGTCGGCAACAATACCTCAATTGAAATGACAATGAAAAATCAGACAGACGGCGCAAAGACTGATATTCATTCAGGAAGTGTCGGTCATGCAATTGATGTTGTCGGCGATATAAGTGTTGTTACTGATGAGCTTTCAGAACTCGGTCTTCCAATTGAAATTCCGAGCGAATCAACATCAATTCATTACACAAATCCCGTTGTTAAAGTTGTTGTTGATGAAAACGGAAAAATAATTAAAGGTACATGGAGCTATACCGTTGAAATCAGATTGAAGAATTATAAGGTTTTTGGAGCAGATGTTCAAAGTTCCTCAATAATTATGGATAATGTTATAACCGTAAACGGCGGTTTTTAATAAAAATGCACAGGTTAAATCCTGTGCATTTTTATTGACTTTATTGCGGTAAAGTGCTATAATTTTTGTGACGAAACCGAAAGGGGAATAACCATGAAAAAATTATTCAGAATATTGAGCGTTGTTCTTGCTCTCGCTATTGTTTTAACAACGCTTTCGTTTTCATCGTTTGCTGTTGTAACAGGTAAGACATATTATCTTGACTCAGTAAACGGTGATGATGCGAATGAAGGAACTGATATTAACGCTCCTATTAAAACAATTAACGGTTTGATTGGTTCAGAATTTGTTCCCGGAACGAAAATTCTCTTTAAAAACGGCGGGGTATATGAATGTGCCTCAACATTGACTGCCAGCGGAACAAAAGAAAATCCCATCGTTATTTCCTCTTACGGTGAGGGTGAAAAAGCAATTCTCAGAACAGATGAACGAGCCGAAATTCTTCGTCTTTTCGATTGTTCGTACATAACGGTTTCAAATCTTCATTTTATTGCTCCCAATGGCGGCGGTATATGGATTGATACTTATAATCAGACATCCGAGGGTATAGTTATTGAAAATGTTTATTTCACGGATATGCAGAATTATAAAGTGCACAGCCGCGATGATTTTTCAAACGGAGCAGCTGCTGCAAGAGCCGCTGTTATGGTAAAAGGACTTCCTGCAAAGTCAAGATATGCTGTCAATGACCTTACAATCACAAACTGCGAAGTTTATAACTGCGCAAACGGATTTATGATCTGGGGTTCATGGAATGACGCTCAGGCTCCGTGGTGTGAATCTGAAGAAGATATTGACCCGATTTACAATGAAGGTCTTCTTATTAAAAACTGCTATTTCCATGAAATGGATGCCGAAGCAGTTGTTGTCGGTATGTGTGACGGTGCACTTGTTACCCATTGCAGAGCAATAAACTGCTGTCAGGGTGAAGGCGTTGATGAAAACGGTGAAATTGAATATTTCACAGCAGCAATGTGGTTCTGGGGCAGCGAAAACAGCACTATTCAGTATTGTGAAATAGCAGGTCAGAAAAATGTCGGTGACGGCATGGCGGTTGACTTTGATTCCCATACCAATAACTGCACTTATCAGTATATCTATTCCCATGATAACGTTCGCTTTATGTGTAACTGTCCGAATTACAGCGGCCATAACGGCAACACCGTCAGATATTGTCTTTCCGTTAATGATAATAAAGGAAGAACAACAACAGCTGCAGGTGCAGCAGGTGAACATAATTTTAAATTCTATAACAACACTATCATCAATTGCGGCGAATTCCAAATTAAGAATCTTTATGATTCTTTGTTTGTCAACAACATCATTGTTCCTGTTGACGGTGCAACAATCGCCTATGATATTGACCCTGCAAGAAACAACATTATAAAAAACAACTGCTATTATGATGTTGTAAATCCTCTTGTTGATGCTTTCTCAATGAATACTGTTCCGGGATTCGCAGGTGAAGATTATTCTGATTATTCAAGCTTCAAGCTTTCAAAGGATTCTCCCCTTATCGGTGCAGGTGTTAAAATTGATGATGATCTTTTAACCGACTTTTTCGGTGAAGAATTTAAATCCGAAAACATCGGCTGTTATGCAGGTGAGGGCGTTGATACCGAATATGTCGGAGAAAGCTTCATTGAAAAAATTATAAGAACAATAATTGATTTCTTTGAAACACTTAAACATGAAATAGAAGTTATTTTCGATTGAGAGGGATAAATCATGGAAAAGAAAATGCTTAATATTTTAACTTATGACCACGGCGGATTTGTTCTCTGGGGCGATGAAGTGAAGCCGAGGCTTCGCAAAATTTATGAATGGATGGAGAAATATCCGAAGCTCAGAATTGGTCTTGATTATGAATCGTTTACATTTGATGAATTTTCAAGAAAAGACCCTGAAATCGTTGCGATGATAGGGGATTTGTTAAAAAAATATCCCGACAGAATCGGTTTGGGTGCTACAACCTACGGTCAGCCGCTTTCAATGTTTGTTTCAGAAGAATCGAATGTCCGTCAGCATACATATGCTGTACGCACCAATCTTGATTATTTCGGAGTTACTCCGCCTGTTTATGCAATTTCGGAGTTTGCTCTCAACAATCAGACTCCTCAGCTTATTTCAAAGTGCGGATATAAAGCAGCTATTCTTCGTTCACATGTTATGGGTTACGGTTATACCAAAACCTTTGATTCCGCATGGGGCAGATGGATTGGTAAGGATCTGACTGAAATTCCTGCCGTTCCTGTTTATGACGGAATGGGCAGGGGATATAACTGCACAACTCTTGATAACTGGATTCTCTCCCGTTGGTCGGAGGGTAATGCAGGCTATGATCTTGAGGATTTTGAAAGAATATTTGAAAAATATGAGCCGCTTCTCGCTTCAAGATATGATGACCTTACTCAGCCTATCGAAGAGCTTACAGCATATACCGAAACAAAAGATAATTGCAGATATGTTCTTCTTGAAGAACTTCCCGAACTTTACGGTGAAGCGGTTGACGAGCTTAAAACCGAGGATAACGATTTCCATGTTCAGATGCCGTGGGGCTATTGCGGAAATGAAATTTTCAATGGTATCAGACAGGGTGAGGTTGATGCTCTGACGGGCGAAAAGCTCAATGTTTTTTCTGTTATGCTCGGCGGTGACTCAATGCAGAAATCTTCCGAAGAAGCCTGGAAATATATCCTTGCCGCTCAGCATCACGATGTAACAATCTGCGGACTTCTTGACCTTTCAAGAAGATTTATTCCCGAATCGCTTAAATATTCAGCTGATGTAAAATCAAAATCTCTTGATGTAATAAAGGGCAGATTCGCAAATGAAAATTGTGAATCAATTCTTGTTATCAATCCGCAATCATTTGCAGTTGATGAGTGGTTAGAAATTCCGACAGATTGCGATATCTGTGCCTATGACGGCGATAATGCACTTGAATGCGGAATGATTGAATCCGACGGCAAGAAGTTTCTCAATCTTCATGTCTGCATTCCGCCCATGACCGCCAAGCGTTTTGATATCAGAAATGAAAAATCCGAAAAGGAATTCGGTTATTCTTTTGATAAAGAAACGGGTATTCTTACAACTCCTGTTTACAGCGTGAAACTCACCCCGTCGGGCATTGCATATATTGATGAAATTAAAAATAACCGCCGAATTTATGATAACGGTAACGGTGCTCTTTTCAGCGCATGGGTCAATGATAAAGAGTGCTTCTCAAATGGTGAATGGACTGTCAACATTTTCTCGAGCGGCGCCAAGGCTGTTCAGGTTGGTGAAATCGGCGGTATTCCTTTCAGTTTTGAAATGAACTTTGCAGGAAACCGAGCAAGAATTGACTGCAAGAGCCGTTTCGAAATGAACGGTGAGCTTGTCGGCAGAACGGATATTACTCAGGGCAGACCCGTTCCTCTTACCCTTAACGGACATCATCAGGAGGATAAACTCTGCTTTGTAATGAATCTTTGCCTTGATAATAATCGACGCATGGTTCGTGACCTTCCATTTGCAATTGCAGATTGGAACGGTGCGCTTCGTAAAACTGAAGAATATTGGTATCCTAATGACAGAATTCTTATCGATACCGAGGTTTCGCCTGAAGAATCATTCAATTCAACCACATATATGCAGGGCACTTATTGGCTGGGAATGAGAGATAAAAACCATGGCATGGCTGTTTTCAACAGAGGATGCATGGGTTCTGCCGTTCAGGGCAATAAGCTCCTTATTCCGCTTCTCTATTCCAATGAGTATATGTGCGGAACTCGTATTCTTGAGGGTGTTTTCGAGGATGAATTTGCACTTCTTCCGTTTGATGATATTTCTGATGCGGAAATTCACCGTCAGTCAATGAGCTATAACTATTTGCCTGTTGCCGATATAGTTGCCAAGGGAAGCGGTGACCTTGATGAATTTACTCCCGTAAAACTTGAGTCAAAGGGCGGAGAGGTTGTTCTTACCGCTTATTATCCCGAAGACGGTTCGATGTTTGCACGCTTCTGCAATTTCTCCGATGAAAAGGCAGATGCAGTGTTTGATGCCGAAGGCGATTTGTATGAAACCGACCTTCTCGGAAATGAAACTTCAAAGATAATTGACGGAAAGCTTTTCTTTAAACCCTGGGAAATTAAAACAGTTAAAATAAAGTAAAAATTAACACCCTGATTTTTGCGGACGCAACTATCAGGGTGTTTTTGTTAAATTATTAAATTTTTGAATTTTTTAAAGCTTGTTGTTCTTTGTAAAATTTTCTGACGCTTATGAACGCTCCGATAACACAGTAAAGTGCGTAAATTCCGTAAATAAGATATGTTGTTTGTTTATAATCGTTAACCACCATCTGAATATTCAGAAGCAATCCGATAATCGCCTGAACAATCCAGAGATATGTATATTCAATATATGCAAGCATTGTCAGAATCGGAATGATAAAGCCCAGAAGGAAGCTTATGCTGTCTAGAATAGCGTATTCATATTTTAAATGAATAAAAATTCCGGCAAGGACAGCCCACATGATAACAACAGAAGACAAAAACAGAAGTCTTTGTTTATTTGTCATTTTGCGAAAAATAGCAGTGTTCTTATAGGCTCTTTTTTTCCATGTAAAAAATGTTCCGAGCTGAATGGGAAAGCTGAAAAGAATGGCTGAGGCAGCGGATGCATAAACACCGATATAAATATATGTTGCAGTATATATTACTGCATTGATTGCCCCTATTAATAATCCGATTCTGTTTGCGTCGGATTGAAATGCCATAACAAAAAGTGAAATAAAGAGGGGAATCATAAGAAAGAATTCTTGTTTGCAAAGTATTCCGGCTATAAGAATTGCAATTCCGGTTATGATTATAATAATTTTTTTGCTTGTTTTCATTCGACCATTCCTTTAATTGTGAATATCATATATTTTAGCATAATTTAAAAATTTTTTCAAATATAAATATATAAAAACAAGGCTTGCAATGGATTATCCTTTGCAAGCCTTAAATATTCACTTTGTATTTAAATGAAACAGATTACAGTTTCATTGCAACATCCCATGCGCCCCAGATAACGGTACGAAGATTGCCGACTTTTGCAGCATCACCGATAACATGGATATGCTTGCCTTTGGGTGCAAGGGGAGTGGGAATATAACCGACAGACATGATAACAGAATCAGCGGGAATATCGAAGACTTTACCGTCTTTATCCTTAACCTTAACGCTTCCGTCGTTGATTTCGCAGAGTGATGTTTCAAGATGTACGGGAACTTTATTTGTCTTGAAGAAATCTCTGAGATAGCTTGTGTTTGCAAGTGCAACACCGGGAGTAGTAACAAGGTCATCCTGCATTTCAATGATAGTAGGCTTCTTGCCCTGAAGATAAAGGTCATAAGCGATTTCGCAGCCTGTAAGACCGCCGCCGATGATTGTTACGTTTTCGCCGACTTCTGCATTGCCAAGAAGGAAATCAACAGCTTCGATTGCTGTGTCTGCGCCCTTAACAGGAATCTTTCTTGCCTTTGAACCGGTTGCAATGATAACTTCGTCAGCGCCAAGTGCATTAACATCCTTGATTTCTGTGTTCATCTTAACTTCGATGGGATGCTTTGCAACTTCGCGGATATACCATGCGATGAGATCACGGTCTTTTTCTTTGTATGAAGGAGCAGCCGCTGCAATGAATACACCACCGAGCTTATCGCTCTTTTCATAAATTGTAACCTTATGTCCACGCTTAGCGCAAACAATAGCTGCTTCCATGCCACCGATACCGCCGCCGATAACAGCAATATTCTTTGATTTCTTAGCAGGCTTAATGTTATATTTCTTGGACTGCATTGTCTGGGGATTCAGTGCGCAACGTGAAAGACCCATTGTGTCTGTAAGGTCCTGAGTGTTTGCGTGACCCTTTGATGTTGAGAAATTGAAGCAAGCGCTGTGGCAGCAGATACAAGGTTTGATGTCTTCAATTCTGTCTTCAATAATCTTTGTGATCCATTCGGGGTCTGTAAGGAACTGACGTGCAATACCAACACCGTCGATCATGCCGTCTTCAACAGCCTTTGCACCAACATCGGGTTCCATACGGCCTGCGCAAACAACGGGAATATCAACAAACTTTTTGATGTGAGCAACATCTTCAAGGTTGCAGTTCTGAGGCATGTACATGGGGGGGTGTGCCCAGTACCATGAGTCGTATGTACCGTTATCAGCGTTAAGCATGTCGTAACCCATATCCTGGAGATACTTTGCAGCCTTTTCTGATTCAGCCATATCACGGCCGACTTCTTTATAATCTTCTCCGGGCATTGCGCCTTCGCAGAAGCCCTTCATTTTTGATTCAACAGAATAACGGAGTGAAACGGGATAATCGTTACCGCAAGCTTCTTTGATAGCCTTAACAACTTCAGCTGCAAAACGATATCTGTTTTCAAAGCTACCGCCGTATTCGTCTGTACGCTTGTTGAAGAATTCGATTGCGAACTGGTCAAGAAGATAACCTTCATGAACAGCATGAACTTCAACGCCGTCAACACCTGCATCACGGCAGAGTTTTGCAGTCTTTGCAAATGCTTCAATGATTTCATGAATCTGCTCTTTTGTCATTTCGGGGCAGATAATGTCGGGCGCCCAACGAGCAGGCTGGGGGCTGGGACATGCGAGCTCATGTGAAGTATCAATAATGGGCTTTACAAGAGCACGAGTAAATTTATTTCTGTGGAGAGGTGCAACAAGCTCAGTAATAGCCCATGAACGGCCCATACCGGCTGTAAGCTGAACAAAGAGTTTTGCACCTGTCTTATGGATTTCATCCATAAATTCCTTGAGCTCTTCAAACATCTTCGGGTTCTCCCAGAGCCACTTGCCCCAGAATGTATCACGAAGAGGTGCGATACCGGGGATGATGAGACCAACGTTGTTGTTAGCTCTTTCAAGGAAAAGCTTTGCAGCTTCCTTGTCAAAGTGAC
>JAZQTZ010000032.1:0-2329 GCA_045631105.1 Acutalibacteraceae bacterium | reverse complement strand
CAACATCGGTGCAGGCGCAAAATACGGCAAGCCCTTCGCTCTCTTCAACTCACTCGGCACTCCCGCAACCTCAAAGGTTGAACTCCCCTATAAGGATGTTGAAATCTTTGATGCAGAAGGCAACAAAGTTCCCGTTCAGGCTTATACAAAGCTTGACGGCACAAAGGTTCTTGTTTTCGTTGCAAAGGACGTTCCCGCAGTAGGTTATAAAGTGTATTATACAAAGGAAGCTCCCGTTGCAGAAGCAAAGGCAGTTGAAAGCGCAGACATCGAAAACGCAAACTTCAGCCTTAAGTTTGACGCTTCCGCAGAGCTTGTTTCAATCTTCGACAAGAAGAACAACAGAGAAGTTCTCGAAGGCAAAGGTAACGTATTCCGCATTTACGAAGACCTTCCCGGTAAGTACGATGCATGGGATATCGTTGCAACTTACACAGACCGTGAATTCGAAACAGAAGCAGGCAAGGTTGAGTCTGTTGTTTCAGGCGATGTTTTCACTTGCGTAACTATCGCAAAGAACATCATGAAGTCAACTCTCAAGCAGAATATCATTCTTTATAACGAGCTTGACAGAATCGATTTCGACACATTCATCAGCTGGCACGAGCAGGAAAAACTCCTCAAGGTTGGCTTCGACGTTGATATCAAGGCTCAGAAGTTCACAAGAGATATCGCTTACGCAACAATTGAAAGCTCAAACTACCGTCATAATCCCTATGACAAGGCTAAGTTTGAAGTTTCCGCTCATAACTTCATTGATATGTCCGAAGATGACTACGGTCTTTCAATTATCAATGACTGCAAGTACGGTTATGAAGTAAACGAGCAGAGAATGATTATCACTCTCCTCAAGGCTCCCATGAATCCTGACCCCAAGTCGGACAGAGGCGACCACTACTTCACATACTCACTCTATCCCCATGCAGGCAGCTGGAAGGATGCTGAAACTCTCGTAAGAGGTCTTGAATTCAACAATCCCATGCTTCCCATTGACCTTGCAGAAGATGCAAAGGGTGCAGAAAGCGGTTCATTCATCGCTGTTGACCGCAAGAACGTTACTCTTGAAGCAGTCAAGAAGTGCGAAGACGAAGATGCTTACATCGTTCGTTTTGTTGAAAAAGCAGGCAGAAGAGCAGCTGTTAAGGTTGATTTCTTCGCAGAAATAGCAAGCGTTACCGAATGTAACCTTCTTGAAAGAGAAGATGTTGCAGCTGATATCGCAGACGGCAAAACAATGAACTTTGAAATCAAGCCCTTCGAAATCAAGTGCTACAAAGTTAAGGTTAAATAAGATAATATAAGTTAAGGGACTGTGCCTAGGCACAGTCCCTTTTGATTTTATACATTTGTTTTATCGCCCATAATCATTCTGAAAAGAATAACTCCGGGGCGTGTATCGGCAAGCTTTTTCTTGATTTTCTGCGCCGTTGTAAGCTTTTTGGGGGCAGGTATCGGTTTTCTGAAACGTGCGATATCACCGTCGTCGCAGATAAAAGGCTGAGTCATGCAGATACCGCCTCTGCCCTTGAGCTGCGCTCTCACATAACAGCTTATCTTATCACTCTTTTCACGGAGTTTCACCGTTGAAACAAGCTCGCCGTCGGTTTCGGCAGTTACGCTTTCAATGATTTCACCGTCAGCAATCCATTCGATTGCATTGCAGTTTTCACCCTTGATTGTTATGGTGTCGTTATCGTCATCAACAGTTATTTCCGTAACAACGGGAACAGCGCCCTCGCCCTTGAAATCCTCACCGAGTTCGTTCTTCGCATAGCGTGCAACCGCAAAGAAATTGCCGTTTTCCATAGCCTTGCGAAGATTTTGGAGCGAATATTCGGGGAGAATGAAATCCATGAAAGCGGTGTCAATTTCGCATACTCTGTGTGCGTCGCTGTTGCCGAACCCCCACACCGTTCTTTCACCCTCGGGAATGAGAGTTTTCAGAAGCTCATCCCAGAGAATTCTGTCGCTTCTGTTGGGTCGGTCATACATATTCAGAACCTCAATTCCGAGGCATGATTTGTAGCGTCTGAGAAGGTCGGCAAAAAAGGCGATATTCTCGGGAACCTTTGCAACAGACGGGTCTTTGTAAGCCTGAAGCCAGTCGGTGGGGTGGTTGATATGAGAAACTCCTCCGCTTTCTTCAACAAGCTTTATCGGAGTTTCAAAATCGTTTTCCTTGCCGTATTTTCCCTCATATGCATCATTGGTGAAATAACCGTTGACATGATTTTTCACAAGAGTAAACATATTAAGCACAATCGCATCGGGAACGCACATGAGTCCCCTCTTTTTTGTTCTTGCATTCAGCGGAGTTCTGTATGTACCG
>JAZQTZ010000031.1:0-25258 GCA_045631105.1 Acutalibacteraceae bacterium | reverse complement strand
AGTGCGAGAGGCTGACGAACGATGAGCTTGAGTGTTTCAAGACCGAAATAATCGTCGATCTCTCTGTCATTGATTATAATCTTGCCTGTACCTGCATAAACACGTACTCTGGCAACTGAACTCTTTCTGCGGCCTGTACCGTAGAAATAAGGATTTGAATCGTACATTATTTATAGCCTCCCTTTCTTAAAATTCCCATGCTTCGGGCTTCTGAGCAGCGTGAACATGTTCTGCGCCCTTGAATACGCGAAGTCTGGTGAGAGCCTGACGGCCGATAACTGTGTCGGGGATCATACCCTTAACAGCAAGTGTCATTGCGAAATCAGCTCTTGTCTTCATAAGAGTGCTGTATTTAACCTCTTTGAGATGGCCGATGTAACCTGTGTGACGATAGTACATTTTCTGATCAAGCTTTCTGCCGGTGAGAACAGCTTTTTCAGCGTTGATGATGATAACATGATCGCCGCAGTCTGCATGAGGTGTGAAAATAGCCTTGTGCTTGCCGCGAAGAAGCTTTGCAGCTTCAACAGCAACTTTACCCATGGGCTTGCCTGCTGCATCGATCACATACCACTTGCGGGTGATTTCGCCCGCTTTAGGCATATAAGTTGACATAACTTTTCCTCCGATTTAATTTTTTCGTGCTTGCATATATTATCATAAGGTCAAGCCATTGTCAATAGTCTTTTTTGAATTTTTTAATTTACATTCTGCAATCTCTCGTTTCCTCGTTTTTTCTCCGTTTTTCATAGCAAATGCTCACTTACGATTTTTAAAAAATTTTTTCAAATACGAACTTTTCGGCATGATTATCCCCTTTTTTGCGGGATAAAATAAACACATAACAAAAACGAAACGGGATGATTTTTTATGAGCATTTCAAACGGTGAATACAGCAGAATGACAAAGAAAGCGTCACCGCCGACAAACAAAATCAAAAACGGAATTCTTGCCTTTGTTACAGGCGGACTCATCTGCGCTCTCGGAGAGGGACTCGGCATGATTTACGCTGAATTCGGAATGGGACAGGAGGACGTCAGACTGATGATACCCGTATCATTGATTGCTCTTGCATCAATACTGACGGCGCTCGGTGTTTTTGACAAAATCGCATATTATGCAGGTGCTGGGACTATTGTGCCCATAACGGGCTTTGCGAATGCGATTGTATCCCCTGCCATGGAATTCCAAAGCGAGGGCAGAATTCTGGGCACAGCGGCAAACATGTTCAGAATCGCAGGGCCCGTTATTGTTTACGGCGTTCTCTCCGCTGTTATCTACGGGATTATTTATTATATGTTTTTGAGATAACAAGAAGCCTTCCGCCGAAACGGAAGGCTTTTCTCTTTTATGAATTCAATAAAGCGCGGGATGGAAGAAATTATAGATTGCAACCGAAAACTCGGGGGGCTCTTACGCTCAACGTGTCGGTTTCCGTATACTTATTTCGGTTTTGTAAACAGCAGAATCGGTAACGATTTCAATGTTTCCGCCCGTTTATTTCATCAAAATAACACTTACAATTTCTTTATCATTTCACTCTATATTGACCATGAACTGTCGGCAAATCTGGTGTGTCGGTAAGGGAATGCACGGAAGAAATCATCAGCATTGCCCTTGATTTCAACTCCGTCGACGAAAGCGGCAGTCTGCATATTATGACCTTCGCCTGCAAGAAGAAGCCTTGCAGCGGCAGGTGCGGTGAGCGAAACATCATAATCGCCGTCATTTCTGCGGGTGACGGTGCATTTTTCGTTCTGATATTCAACATCAAAAATTCCGTTGTTCTGCTCGAATTCATCGATGCTGAGAATGCTGAACTTACCGTATTCTTTGGGATAAACGTTGCATTCAAGGAGCTTCTGAAGATTATAAATTCTTGCTGCCGCACCGTTGTCGTATTCATAAGTTATGTCATCGATACGGTCTGTAATGCAGGCGAAATCGCTGCCCTGATACTGCTTTTTGACTCTGAGAAACTTCACTATTCCGTCATAGTTGCGCAGAAAACCGATTAATCCGTAAAGAGCTTCGGGAGAAAGAACAAAAAGTTCTTCAACATTAAGCACATCGGGTCTTTTAACCGTGAAACGGACATAACCGTCGGCATTTCCGTTTTTATCGTGTCTGATATATGTATAATCGGCGCTTTCGAAAGGTGTGTCGCAGAAATGTTTTTTCTCCTCACGCAGGGTCATGAGGTTTTCTCTGAGCGCACATTTTGCGTGAAGTTCACTCAATTCCTCAAACTGTTCGCCCGTGTAAAGCGTAACATCGGTGTTTCTCGGAATATGAGCGAGTTTTTCAAACGGAACTTTTATTGCAAACATACGGTTGAGGTTTGCATATCCGAATTTCTCATAGTATTCAATTGAAAACGGATGAAGAAAACCGAGAACAAAGTCATTTTCAACGGCGGTTTCGCCGATATTTTTGAAAATCTCTCTTATTCCGCCCATTCTTCTGTATTCGGGCTGACTGCATACTCCGCTGACAACAACACTGTTCAGAAATTTACCGCAGTAGTTTGTTCTGAAATCGAACATCTCAACGCCTGCGATAAGCTTTCCCTCGTTGAACGCCGCAAGAACGGGTATTTCAACCGTGCTGTCTTCTTTTGCATCGAATTTCCATATAAACGATGCGGCAGAAACCTTCTGATAATCAGCCGCTTCTTCGGGTTTGATATATCTTATTTCCATAATGTCACCTTATTATCTGAGCATCGACTGTAAGCTCAAGCATTGTTTCATCGTTGCTTTCAACCGCTTTTGCATTTGATTGAGGCTCTTGATTATTTACCATCATTTCTCCTCCGTATCAAATTTTCTGCTTTCTTTTTATAAGTGATTCTGTCGCTGAGACTCCTCAAAATATAATAAAGCTCGTTAAAAGCATATTTATTATAGAATTCTCCGACCTTTGCACCAACGGAAAATGTTCTGTCAATGAACTTATCAAGAATTCTTTCCGCAAGATTCGGACCCATGCGTTTTTTGGCATAATCGGAAAATTTATAGTCAAATTTCCTCTTTTCAAGAGCATCAAAATGACTGTCGCCTTTTATGAATATAATATCATTTTTAGTTGCCGTTGCGGCAAATATAACAATATCCTCATCATCGGGGAGAGCAATTTCTATTTGACCGTCAAGGGGTATTTCCGCATGGAAAATATAAAACTGTTTTGCCGTTATGTTGCCGTTTTTATTGTGGGTATGGCTTAAGGTCAGCGCCTGGGAATAAGGCTTTATATAACCTGTTTCGCCGAGCATCATCAAATCCCAATATCCAAGAAGTTCGGAGCAATCGGGAACGGTGATTTTTTCTTTTCCGAAATCAACCGTCTTATCACCGCCGAGAGATGTCAGGAGAAGATGCAGGGTTTCATAGCCTTCACCGATGCTGATTTTTCCGCCGTTGCAGACAAGACAGTTCTTTCCATCGGTTGAGAATTTATATTCGACTCCTGCAAAAAGCAGTTTTTCGGGCACGATTTCACAAGGAACCGAAACTCCGCCTTTGAGAGTTGATGCACTGCGGTTACTGTCTTTTGTTATACCAACGGCATTGAATTCAAGAGGAATAACCTCACCGCAGTCTGCCGTTTTTTCGTTTTCAAACGAAAGGGCAAAACTGCGAAGTCCGTTATGACCGATGTCAAAACGGAGCTTGCCGTCGGTTTCATATTTTCCGATAGCGATTTCATCACCGTTAACCTCATAAGCCTTGGAAATCGGCTGTGAAAATTCAGCTTCAACCCCGCTTTGATTGTTGCCCGAGCATTCCGTAAAACGAAGGATGATTTCATCGGAATCCTGCGCTTTTTTGATTGCCGTTATTCTGACGGAATCGTTATTCATCTTAACGAATGAATATTCCTTTCCGAGTGAGCCTTCGTGTTTTTCGGTTATGAAGCTATGCATCGGCTGGCAGAACTCATCCGCAGAAGCCATCATGTCGGGATTTCCCGAATAACCTTTTATCGCATAGGAATAACGGTTGAGACCCATATCCATAACATGCTGCGAGCATTCATGGCGGTAATTCATCATGGGAGTATGGACTATTGTCAGGCGGAGGGTTGAATTATCGGGTTTATCCCATCCGCATCTTGAATCGCTGAAAACCGAAACGCCGAAATCACCGTTTTTATCGGTTATATCAGCCCATTTCTGCGCAGGCACTTCATAAAGATTTTTAACGTTTGTGCCTCTTTGGGTATACCCCATACCGATATCGTAATTCGCATTTTCGTTTTCCGCATTAACGCAGAATTCTGCTTTGAGGAGCGACGCTTCTTCGCGCCAATCCGTTTCGTTATAAACCGAAACAAAATCACTTTCGCAGTCAAGCGAAACAATCTGAGTGAAAACGGAGTTGCCTGCAGTCTGTCTGATTTCAAGAGAGCAGAGCGCCTTGCCGTTGTCCCTTATCTTTATTTCGGGATTGCCTGCATACATATAAGGCTTTTCGCAAACGTCCTCATATTTTATTTCCCACGCAGGCCAGTCGAAGCTGTGGGTGTTGTTATAAACACCGAGTCTGACAGGCGATTTCAACAATTCCTTGCCGAGCTTTTTATCAAAAACGCTGCATATATCGCCGTTATCATCGATTTTAACTGAGATATTTTTATTTTCAATTGAATTTTCGGTCAGCTTAAGGTCGGTTGGGATTGCGCATTCCGATGCGGTTTCTCTTAAATCATAAACCGCAAGACCGCATGACGGCACTTCTGCAATGAAAGTTACTTCACGCTTGCCATCGGGGAGAATTTTTGTCTGCGAAGGCATTTCCGAGCCGTTTTTATCAAAGACTCCGAAGGATTCCGATTTGCTTTCAAACGTCACTGCGACGGCATCTTTCCTTGCCGACTGCAAGGGGTTGGAAACAACAACGGGGATGCCTTCTGCAAACGAGGTATCCATATTTTTCGATATCACTTTGCAGGCGGCGGTGTATTCGGATGAGAATGTGTTCATCGCCTGAATATAATCGTTATGGCTTCGCTTATAGCATTCTTCAAACGAAGTTCCCGTTATATCATCGTGGAAATGATGGGCGATAACCTTTTTCCATGCATCGTCAAGGCCGTGCTGAGGATAAGCGGAAAAGCCGTTAATAAATGCAGCGGAAGAAAATCTTTCGGCAGCATCGGCAAGAAGCTCACATCTTCTGTTCCAGCGTTTCGTGACTGTTCTTGAAGTGTAACTGCCTGCGCCGTGGGCTGTTAAAAGAAATTCGCCGTCACAAACAGGCATTATTTCTTTTTTATCCTCGGACATGGCATCAACCATGTCGAAAAATTCTTTGCTTGTTGCCGAATAAACTTCTGTTTCGGAATTGTCATTATTCCTCTGTGCATTCACAACGTTTTTAACTGAGGTTTTATGAGGTGCACCGCCTCTGTCGCCTATTCCGTGATAAACAAAGGTAAATTCAGGAAGACCCTTCTTTTTGTTATCTTCCATTTTTCCAAGAATTCTGCGTGCCTTTGGCATCTTCGGGAAAACGGTGGTGTAAGAAAACGGCATAAGAGCCGACCATACGCCGTTTCCGTCGATACCTCTCCATTTTCCGATGTCAAACGGAATGGGAACGGAGCTTCCCCAGAAAAGCTTTCCCGTTGAAAATCCTTTCACTCCCGAATGCGCTGAAACGCTCGGCAAAGCTCTGCCGAAACCAAAGCAGTCGGGCAGGAAAATATCGTTTGACTCAACGCCGAATTCCTTTCTGAAATTGCTTCTTCCGTAAAGAATATTTCTGATTAACGCTTCGGGCGACGGAATATTGACATCGCCGTTTTCATAGCAGGCGCCACAGGGATTCCATCTTCCGTCTTTTATGTATTTTTTCAGCTTTTCATATTCTTCGGGATAATATTCCTTTATAAGCTCATATCTGTAACTGCCCTCAAAATTGAATTTATATTCGGGATATTTTTCGAGCAGTTCAAAATTCCTTTTCAGAGTGTCCGGAATATATTCATCAATTGTTTTTTCAAGAGTCCATAGCCACGAGGTATCAAGATGCGCCGTGGCTATGGTATAAATTTTTGATTTTCTCTTTTCCATTCATTTACCTTACGCTGTCATAAATCTCATAGAAATTGCCGATAAATGATGTTGCAGAATTCTTGCCGTAAGAAATCAGGCACCAGGTATCGCTGTCATAAGCATCTTTTTCTTCGTTATACTGAATACCTGCGAGGCAGTAGTTTGCGGGATTTGCAACATAACCTGCCGCATCATTCATAAGATCCATAACAATAATATCTTCACTCGTATATTCTCTTACGGGAGCAAGTTCAAATCCCTGAGCGCCGTCGCCGCCGAAAACAAGCTCGCCGAAAGTTTCGCCGGGGCTCATATAGACCTTCATCTCGTCACCGATTTCAAGATAACCAACTTCGGAAACGGTATAATAACCGCCCCAATTATCTTTGAGAACAAAGTTATCAGCAACCGATGTTTTGCCGAGAAGAACAATGATGTTGTTATCGATTTTAACAGTAAACTGCTTGAGTTTTATGTTAAGAACGGGTTTCACTTCTTTTGCTTCAACGGTTTCAAGACCATCGTACCATATCGTATATCTTTCGCCGCCTGTGAGTTTCTCAACGTCAAGTCTGTCGCCTGTCTCTTCGTTAAGCTTTTTTCTTTCCTCTGTGTTCATATTCATTCCGAGGAGAATATATGCGATTTCGTAGCCGTAACGAATTGATGTATAATGTGCGTTTCCGGGGAATTCGTCAACGCCGTCACCTGTAAGACCTCTTGCGGATGTTACGGTTGAAACATTGCCCTGAAGGAAAATGAAGTTATATCCGGCGTCGTTCATAATCATTTCGGCGCTCCAGATAAAGTCGGGCGAGAATTTTTTATCAAAAGAAAGAGTTTTTTCGGGGTCTGCACTCGCCCAGTCATAGCTTGCCGATTCGGGATGGCATCCGAAGGTTGCAATGATTGTGGGAGTCTTGCTTTCGTCGAAAGGATCAAATTCGAGCTTATAGATGTTTGTATCAAGCGCAATGGGAGCTGTTCTGTCATAAACATAGTCCTTGCCGTTGAATTCCGAATAATAAAGCTTGCCCTTTGTCATATCTGCAAGAGCTTCTTCAACAGCTTTTCTTGAACCTTCTGCAACCGACTTGATGAAAGAACGCTCAACGCCGTGTTTGACGTTGCGTGTGATTTTGCTGAAAGAGTTGTTGATTATGCATCCGATGGGATCTGTCCACACACCCTGGGAATCGATACCAGTATGGATATGTGTGCATGAAACGTTGATGCTTACGATATTATATTCTTCTGCGATATCCTTGAGAGCTTCGCGGATTGTTCTTACATCTGCATTGGCATATCCCATTGCATCAAGAGCAATAAAAACAACGTTGCCTCTGCCCGAGCCGTCATTCATAACGATTGCTCTTGCCATAAGGTCTTCCTTGTTGCCGTCTTCATCGGTATACATATCGTTGCCGAAAATATAAGGGATATATGCGCCCTTTGCATATTCTTTTTCGCCGAAATCTTCGGGAAGAACAGAAGCCTTGCCGTATCCGAGGCTCCAGACCTTTTCACCCTGAGGCTCATCGATGAAAGTTTCCATACCTGCATAGAAATTGTCATATTCATCAATGTTGAATTTTTCATAGTCTGCAACTGCGGCAGAATCGGGGATGATGAGTTTGAGTGCCGTTCCGAGAACGCCGTTGAGGAAGAAATTGCTCAGACCGTTTACCGCTCTTGAAAATCCCGTTTCAACAGAAACCGAAGATTCAACATATTCCTGAACGGATGCATATTCCGCTTCGCTCTCCGATGCAAACGCAACCGTCGGCATCATCAAACAAAGACACAACATTACCGAAACTGAAATTTTTATTGCTTTTTTCATAACAACAGCCTCTTTCCGTTTATATATTCTGTTATATTTTAACATCATTTCTATAAAAAGTAAATATGTTATGCGATAGGTCAATATAATTAATCAAAGACTGCCTCGGGGAACACTCCTCAAGGCAGTCTTTTTGCTTTTTATTTATTCAATTCAACCTATGCAGAAATTATGCTTTTTTTGCGGTAGCTTTCTTGATAACAAGAAGGGTTGCGATTGTGAGAACCGCACCGATGGGAAGAGCAACGATTGCAAGACCTGTGCCTGCAAGTGCGCCTGCGATGACATATGTTACAAACGAAACGCCTGCAACGGTCATTGCATAGGGAAGCTGGGTTGAAACGTGGTTGATATGGTTGCCCTGTGCGCCTGCGGAAGCCATGATTGTTGTGTCGGAGATGGGTGAGCAGTGGTCGCCGCAAACTGCGCCTGCCATACAAGCCGAAATAGCAACTATCATAAGGGGATTTGTTGCTTCGAATACGCTGAGTACGATGGGAATGAGGATACCGAATGTGCCCCATGATGTGCCTGTTGCAAAGGAAAGACCGACAGCAATAAGGAAGATGATTGCAGGAAGAAGTGCCTGGAATGCACCTGCGCTGCCTTCAACAAGCTGAGAAATGAAAATCTTTGCGCCGAGGCTGTCTGTCATAGCCTTGAGTGTCCATGCGCAAGTGAGAATAAGGATAGCGGGAACCATAGCCTTGAATCCGTCGGGAAGAGAAGCCATGATATCCTTGAAGCTGATAACTCTTCTGATAAGGAAATAAACAATTGCAAACACGATTGCGATTGCAGAACCGATAACAAGACCGACTGACGCATCGGAGTTGGAGAAAGAATCGATGAAGCTTTCGCCGCTGAAGAATCCGCCCGAATAAATCATACCGATAACGCAGGTTACGATAAGAACAACAACGGGAAGAACGAGGTCGATAACCTTACCCTTGGGGTTAGCAGCAACATCGTCGTTTTCAACTCTGTCGCCTGTTGTGAAAATATCGCCTTTTTCAAGAGCGTTTCTTTCGTGAAGCTTCATGGGACCGTAGTCTGTCTTTGAAACTGCAAGAACAACCATCATAAGGATGGTGAAAAGTGCATAGAAGTTATAGGGAATAGCCTGAACAAAGAGGCTGATGCCGCTTTCTGCGCCTGCACCTCTTGCAAAGCCTGCAACTGCTGCTGCCCATGATGAGATGGGAGCGATGATGCAGATAGGAGCTGCTGTTGCGTCGATGAGGTAGGAAAGCTTTGCTCTTGAAACCTTCTTTTCATCGCAAACGGGTCTCATAACAGAACCAACTGTGAGGCAGTTGAAATAGTCGTCGATGAAGATAAGGCAACCGAGAAGGATTGTTGCAAGCTGTGCACCGACTCTTGACTTGATGTGCTTTGATGCCCATCTGCCGAAAGCCGCAGAGCCGCCTGCCTTGTTCATGAGAGAAACGAGCATTCCGAGAAGAACAAGGAAGATGATGATACCCATGTTATAGCTGTCCGAAAGGCTTGCAACGAAGCCGTCGAAAAGAACATGGTTGATTGCTGTTTCGAAGTTACCGCCTGCAAAAATGAATCCGCCTGCAATAATACCGATGATAAGCGAAGAATAAACTTCCTTGGTGATAAGAGCAAGAACGATAGCGATAACGGGAGGAATGAGTGCCCAAACGGTTGCGTACTTGCTGATGCTTTCACGAACCTTTGCAATAGCGGTTTCGATGTTAGCTTTGAAGTTTGAATCGTTTGTGAGGTTGTCTGCGTAATTATCAACATATTCATGAGCCGAATCGCCGTCAGCGAGATCATACTCATAAATTTCACCGTCAACATCAACGGTTACCAATGTTGATTCTGCAGGTGCGGAAAGAAGAACTGCTTCTTCTGTTGCAAATGCAGTTGCACAAAACATTGTTCCGATTACGGCGATTGCCATAAGGATAGCAAAAAATCTGTTTTTGCGTGTCATGGGATTACCTCCATAAAAAATAATATGCTCCGATACACGGTATCGAAGCATAATCAATGAAATCAATATAACAATATCAAAGACTCTGATAGCGCTCCACAACCGTGACAGTACACTACATATTCTGCAGTGTCCCGACGAATGCCGCCTCGGGCAAGCAGACATTCATCTCGGCGAAAGCTCCTTTCGTTCTCCGTGATTTCCCTGCGCAGAGAATTACTTTTAGTTTTCGCACCTCTATCTCTTTGATATTACCTTATACGAACTTTTTTGTCAAGAAATAATTAACGGTTTGTTAACAACTCCCCTATTTTCTCGCTCAACATTGCCAATTCCTGCATAGTCAGACCCTCGGCTCTGACGGCAGGATGGAATCCGCATTCCTCAATCGCTTTTATAACAACATCTTTCGGTATTCCCGAGCCTGAGCTGATTGAATTCGAAGCGGTTTTTCTTCTCTGACCGAATGCAGCATGAACCATTCTGAAAAACAGCTCTTCATTTGTGATTTCGATTTCGGGAGTTTTGCGGACGTTCAACCGGATAACGCTGCTGTCAACCTTCGGAGCAGGCATGAATGAACCTGCGGAAACATCAAAAAGCTTTTCGGCATTTGCATAATAATCAACCGCAACTGTAACTGCGCCCGAAAGTCTGCTTCCGACTTCTGCGCAGAGTCTTTGCGCCGCTTCTTTCTGAACCATAACGGTTATTGCTTCAATCGGCAGTCTGCTTTCAAGAAGCGTCATAATGACAGGCGAAGTGATATAGTAAGGCAGATTTGCGCAGACATAGACGGGCATACCGTCGAATTTTTCTTTGATGAGTGCGGCAAGGTCAGTTTTGAGAACGTCCTGATTAATTATTTCGATATTATCAAAATCTTTGAGGGTTTCATCGAGAATGGGAAGGAGCTTTGTATCGATTTCGATAACAACAACCTTCTTCGCTCTCTTTGCAAGCTCGGCGGTCAACACACCGATACCTGCGCCGATTTCGATAACACCGCAATTTTCATCAATTCCGCTTTCCTCCGCCATTCGGGGGCAGATTGAGGGATTGATTATGAAGTTCTGTCCGAGCGCCTTGGAAAAATGGAATCCGTGGCGGGCAAGTATATCTTTTATTGTTGAAACATCGGTTAATTTATACATCACAGCAACCTCGTATCGTTAATAATAAGCTCAAAATCGCAGCCGAAGAACTCGGCGGATTTTTTGCAGAGAACCATTCTGTCGAGGAATATCTCAAAATATTCCATAACGGGACAAATCAGAGTGTCAATCTTCAACGTAAGAGCAATCATGCTGTTTTCTTTGTCAATATCAAGCTTTGAGCTGAAAACCGCATAATTTACACGGTCATGGATATCGTCGTGAACCGTCTTTTTGTTTCTTACTCTCGAAGTGCGCACATCGCTCTTATCCGCAAGAATAAGTGCGGCGGCAATGGGAGTTACGGGCGCGGCGGTTTTATCATCATGATGACCTATCGCCGTCATAATTTTTATAACCTCTTCAAACGGAAAGTTTCTTGCACGCAGAAGTTCAAATGCAATAAACGCACCGCTTTGCGCATGGTCGGTGCGGTTGACGGTGTTGCCGATATCATGCATAAGACCTGCAATTTTGGCAAGCTCGCATTCTCTCTCGTCATAGCCGAGTTTTTCGAGAATCATGCTTGCATCCGTGCCTGTTTTGACTGCGTGGGCAATTCCGTGCTCGGTGTATCCTATCTGTCCGAGAACCTTGTTCGCGGAATCTATATAGCTGAGAATCTCTTTATCTTCCTTTAATTTTTCATAACTGAACAAAAAACTCACTTCCTTTTCCGAAAATATTGTCTACACTTCTGTTGATTTTTATCGAAATATATTTATAATACTATTAGATAGATTTATTCGGAGGTATTATTATGTCAATTCTTGTCACAGGCGGTGCAGGTTTCATCGGTTCACACACCTGCGTGGAGCTTATTAATGCGGGTTATGAACCTATTATACTCGATAATCTCTGCAACAGCAAGAGCGAAAGTATAAATCGCATAAAAGAAATTACGGGAAAGGATGTTAAATTCTGCGAATGCGATATCCGTGACCGTGAAGGACTCGACAAAGTTTTTGCAGAAAACAAAATTGATGCGGTTATCCACTTTGCAGGTCTTAAAGCAGTCGGCGAAAGCTGCGAAAAACCGCTTGAATATTACGATAATAACATCGGCGGCACCGTTATCCTTTGCGAAGCAATGAAAGCGGCAGGCTGCAAAAAGATGGTTTTCAGCTCATCCGCAACCGTTTACGGAAGCGAAAACCCTTCCCCTCTCAAAGAAGATATGCCTGAAGGCAAAACAACCAATCCCTACGGCACAACAAAGCTTTACATAGAAAGAATTCTTAAAGACCTTTATGCTTCCGATAACGAATGGAGCATCTCGCTTCTCCGCTACTTCAACCCCATCGGCGCTCACAAGAGCGGAAAAATCGGCGAAGACCCCAACGGCATCCCCAACAACCTTGTTCCCTATATCGCTCAGGTTGCCATCGGCAGAAGAGAATTCCTCAATGTTTTCGGTGACGACTATGACACAGCTGACGGAACAGGCGTTCGTGACTATATCCACGTTGTTGACCTTGCACTCGGTCATATCAAGGCTGTTGAAAAAATCCTCGGCGAAAACGGTTGCTTCACCTACAACCTCGGAACAGGCATCGGCTACAGCGTTATCGACGTTGTTAAAGCATTCGAAAAAGCTTCGGGCAAGCCCGTGAAATATGTTATCGCACCCAGAAGACCCGGCGACATCGCAACCTGCTATTCCGACCCCTCAAAGGCAAAGGAAGAACTCGGCTGGGTTGCAACAAGAGGAATCGACGAAATGTGCGAAGATTCATGGCGCTGGCAGTCACAGAACCCCAACGGCTACGGTGAATAATATGCAGAATTATATCTGGGATTTTGACGGTATGCTGTTTGACAGCTATCCGCACATAACCTCGGCTTTTCTCAAGGCACTTGCCGAATTCGGTAAGGATGCCGATTATGACGAAGCAAAGGCGCTTCTTGAAATCACTTTTGCAGATGCATATGCTCATTACGAAGTGACCGACGAAGAAAAAGAAGTTTTCCGCAACCACGAGCATAACTATTTATTGAAACCCATTGCCGTACCCTTTGAAAACACTTACAAAACCCTCGAAAAGCTTTTCAACGACGGCAAAAAACATTTTTTATACACCCACAGAGGTCATGAAACCTCGCAGTTCTATCTTGAAAAATACGGAATGGCGAAGTTTTTTACGGCATTTGTGGATTCATCAATGAATTTCCCCTCAAAGCCTGCACCCGATGCGGTTAATTTCATCTGCGACACCTATAACCTCGACAGAAGCGAAACCGTTATGATAGGTGACAGGGAAATCGATGTTTTATCAGGCAAAAACGCAGGCACATACGGTTGTTTGTTCACCCAAAAAGAGGGCATCGACTCAGCCGCAGATTTTATAATCAAAGATATATCGGAAGTTCTCAACATCAAATAACGGAGGCAATTATGAGAGCAGTTATAACAGTTATCGGTAAAGACATGGTCGGTATTCTTGCGAAGATTTCAACGGAATGCTGCAACCACAACATAAATGTTCTTGAAGTTACTCAGTCAATTCTTCAGGATATGTTTGCAATGATAATGATGGTTGATATTTCAAAGTCAGATATCCCCTTCACCGAGTTTTCGGATATGCTCGGCAAAATCGGCTCGGATATGGGTCTTTCAATCCATGCCATGCACGAAGATATTTTCAACGCAATGCACACAATCTGAGGTGACTGACTATGCTTAACGCAAGAGATATTCTCGAAACAATAACCATGATTCAGGACGAACATCTTGACGTCCGTACAATCACCATGGGAATTTCGCTTCTCGACTGCTGTCACAGCGATGTTGACACAATGTGCGCAAGGGTTTATGACAAAATTACCCGTTACGCAAAAAATCTTGTTTCAACAGGCGAGCAGATTGAAAAGGAATTCGGTATTCCCATCATCAACAAAAGAATTTCGGTGACCCCCGCCGCAATGATTCTTGCATCATGCGACGATAAGGATGCCGTTAAACTTGCAAAAACCCTTGAAAGAGCGGCAGTTACCTGCGGAGTCAATTTCCTCGGCGGTTTTTCGGCTCTTGTTCAGAAAGGTTTCGGACCCGGTGACAGAGAGCTTATCGAAGCTATCCCTGAGGCTCTGAGCGTTACCGACCACATTTGTTCTTCCGTCAACATCGGTTCAACAAAAGCAGGCATCAACATGGATGCCGTTGCAATGATGGGTCATGTTGTCAGAAAGAGCGCAGAGCTTACAGCGGACAGAGACTGCATCGGCCCCGCAAAACTCGTTGTTTTCTGCAACGCTCCCGAAGATAACCCGTTCATGGCAGGCGCATTTCACGGCGCAGGCGAACCCGACTGCGTTATCAATGTCGGCGTTTCGGGCCCCGGTGTTGTCAGAGCTGCACTTGCAAAGGCAGGCGACTGCGATTTGACCGAGGTTGCAGATTTAATCAAGAAAACAGCATTCAAAATCACCCGTATGGGTCAGCTTGTTGCAAGCGAAGCTTCACGCAGACTCGGAGTTCCCTTTGGTATCGTTGACCTTTCACTTGCACCCACTCCCGCAATCGGCGACTCGGTTGCGCATATTCTTGAAGAAATGGGTCTTGAAGCTTGCGGATGCCACGGCACAACGGCGGCGCTTGCACTTCTCAACGATGCGGTTAAAAAAGGCGGCGTTATGGCATCATCCCATGTCGGCGGACTTTCGGGCGCATTCATTCCCGTAACAGAAGATGCAGGCATGATTGATGCGGCAAGAAGCGGCGCACTTACTCTCAACAAGCTCGAAGCAATGACAGCAGTCTGCTCGGTCGGTCTTGATATGATTAACATTCCCGGCGACACACCTGCAGAGGTTATTTCCGCAATTATTGCTGACGAAGCCGCAATCGGTATGGTAAACTCAAAGACAACTGCTGTCAGAGTTATCCCTGCAATCGGCAAGGGTGTCGGCGAAGAACTCAGCTTCGGCGGTCTTCTCGGAAGCGGTCCTGTTATGCCGCTTTCAACATACTCCCCCGCAAAGTTCATTTCAAGAGGCGGAAGAATACCTGCTCCCATGCAAAGCCTTAAAAACTAAACATAAACAGTTATGGCACCCTCCGTTTGGAAGGTGCCATTTTTTATTTCTTTTCTATTCTTATACTCGTCACCGAATACTGCGGTGCGGTAAAATTAAACTTATCCGAAACACCGCTGACGGTGAATTCTTCCATGATGCAATCCTCTTTTGCGCCGAGAATATTATCGTTTCCGAGGCTGTCGCCTGCAACCTGATTGATGATTGCTGTTTTCTCAACATCTGCGCCGTTAAGGTCGATTGCAAAAACCTTGCTCGTTTCCGTAACGTTCACAAGCTTTATGATGATATCGCCGTTTTCATCGGTGCTGACAACCTGATACGCCTCTGATTCAGCACCGTGGGCAGTATCAAAATCAACATAAAGAACATCGTCAATATAACACTTGACCGTTGTTCCCGAAACAACAACTTTCAGTTCATAGGTCTTGCCTGTTTCGATTGTGCAGGGTTTCTGAGTGCCGATTATTTTGCTCTTCACTCCGTTTTCGATTTCCTGAAGGCACGAAACGGTGTTGCCCCAACCGCCGATATTCCAGAACCAGCAATTCTGAGCATCTTTAACTGCAAAAGGAATGATGAAGCCTTCGTCGCCCTCAAGCTTTGTTGCTTCAACGGTGTAAGTATAATCGGTCCATTCATCAAAGCCGAAATATGCAACCTTGCCCGTGTCAACATAGGGCATCCATGTGTTGGTCTGAACAAGTTTTCCGTTCTTTATTTCAAAATCTTTGCTATCAAGAATATTATCCCAATTCCACCAGAAATTGAGGGGAAGCGAAAATTTATCTTCGCCGAGAGTTCTGCCTGTTTCGTTTGAAACTATTTTAACATTATCGAACTCCGCCGAGGTGTACCATGTGCCGACGCCAACTCTTCCGCTCATCGGCTGCTGCTCGATTTTTGCGCCTTCAAGGGTTGATGAGAGAAGCTTTGAACCCTGATTTCTCGAAAAGAGCTTCTGAACATAGTAGCTGATTGAACCCGTCACCTGATGATTGTTGAACCAGATGAGGTCGGGCGACCAATGGGTTGCGGTGAGATTTCCGAAAAGAGGCGCATAAGCCGCCATTCTGACGATATCGCCGTTTCTTTCAAGACCCGTCATATATGCCGCTTCGGCAAGTGCGGCTTTGAGGGTGTTGGATTTTGCGGCATATTCGCCGAGGAAAACCTGAATTGCGCCGCCGTAAAGAGTGTCGGTCATCTCATCAACGGAACGTCTGTAATTGCTTTCATCATAATAATCAGCATTTTTGAGGAACCACTCGGGAGGATTATAATAGTGATGGTCGGTTGCGCCTGCAAAATCTTCTGCAACATCCGAACCTCCGAGCTGATCTTTGGCGTATTCATAGGATGAGATATAGTTATCGCCGTGGGTTGCATCGGATGCACCCGATGAATAAATCAGTTCAAGACCCTCGTAAAGCTCGGGATTATTTTTCTTTGCTTCATTGAATGAATCGAGGAACACCTGATATCTTTCAAAATAGACTTCGCCCTCCTGCTCGTTTCCGATGCAGATATATTTCAGTTCAAAGGGTTCGGGATGTCCGAGAGATACTCTGACCTTACCCCAGGTTGTTGTTTCATCGCCTCTGCAGAATTCAATGAGGTCGTGCATATCCTGAACATACTGCTCAAATTCAGCGGAGTTCATATCAACGCCGCCCTTGCCACGCATCTGGCAATAAATTCCGCAGTTGATAACGGGAACACCGATTGCACCGATATCTTCGGCAAGCTGGAAATACTCGTAGAAACCGAGACCGTAGGTCATGAAGCAGGGATGAGGGTCATCGGTTGCGGCAATGTTTGTCCAGAGGTTTATGCCCTGTTTTCTTGCGGCAACATCGCCGTATTTTCCGCCGAATTCAAGGGGCAGACCATCATCGCCCGTACCGATTGAATATTTCCAGTTATATAAAGTTTCATAATCGTAACCCTCAATAACACAGCCGCCGGGGAAACGCAGGAATTTCGGCTGAATTTCCTCAAGCATTTCGCCGAGGTCTTTTCTCATGCCGTTTTCTCTGCCCTTGAATGTTTCATCGGGGAAAAGAGATATCATATCAACTGCGGCGCTTCCGTTATCGATAAGCACCTGCAGAGTTGTGTTTTCAAAATCGGTTTTAGATGAAACAAGCGAAAGTTCATATTTCTGCCATTCAGATGTTATTTTTTCGATTTTTTCTTCCGCAACAGTCACTCCGCCAACAGAAAGTCGGGCGGTAATTCCGCCGTTATAACCGTCAAGACCCTTTGCATAGACGGAAAAATTATATTTTGCGCCCTTCTCGATTGCCATACCGTCAAGGAAGCCGACATTTTCAACGCCCGAAGGTGCATTGTTTTCGTTTTTGATAACAATATAGCTCGGATTATTGGCATTGAGGCAGTCGGATGCATTCTTTTTGACCTCAAGGGTTGCACCGCCGACATTATTCCAGCCGTAGAGGGCATCATTAACTGCAAGGTCGGTGAATTCAAACGAACGGTTGACCACCTTTTCAGCATAAAGTCCGCCGTCAGCCGCAAAATTGATATCCTCAAAGAAAATACCGAAAAGCAAATCGCTTATATCGTGGATTTCATCTTCGGCATCAACCGTCAGAGTATAATCGGCGTTTTCTTTACTATAGGCAGTAACGGAATTCGCCTCGGGTCTTTCGGGCTGAACGGGTTCTTTTTCGGCAAAAATCCCTCCCGTTGCAGTCATGAAAGCCGCAGTCAGAACGGAAATAGCTTTTTTGATAAAATTATAAATAATGTATTTCATTATGTTTCCTCTTATTACATTTCTTTTTCGATTAATTCGGTAACGCCGGGAGTGATATATGTTGCGATGCTTTTTATCGACTCAACAGCATTTTCCATTGCATATGAACGGAATTCGGCAATCATATGGGTATCGTTGATATTATCGCCGACGGTTATCATATCGTCATATCCTGCGCCGACAATTTCAAGCAGATTATAAAGTCCCTTCGCTTTGTTCATATCAGCCGAAACAATGTCGATGCATCTTCCGTTCTGCAAAGGATTCAGATATTCGCCAAACTTATTTTTTATCGCTTCGGTAACTCTCGCCGCTTCATCGTTATCGGGCAGAATAGTGCTTATCTGATTGAAATAAGGAATTTCGGGAAGATTTTCAAGAGTGAATTCATCCCCGCAGCGTTCATCCTCACGCTCACCAACGATGCATCTGAAGTTTGTGTGAACACTTGCCCACTCACAGCCGATGCTCATGATAAATTCAAGAAGAGGCTTTGCGAGTTTTCCGTCGCAGCGGTTTTCGGCGAGAATTTCACCCTCGGGATTCAATATAACCGCACCGTTTGATGCAAGAAGAAAATCGCATTCAAAATCGTTTCTTCTCCGAAGTTCAACCAGGTCGGGAGCTCCCCTTCCGCTGACAAGTCCGAAAAGATTACCCGCTTTTCTCCAGCGTTTTATCGCATTCCTTTTAACATCGTCAATTCCGCCGTGATTCAGCGTGCCGTCATAGTCGCTTGCAATTATTTTCATAGTTTTCTCACCGCCGATTTATCCAAAAATCAATTTAAAAAGTTTTCTCAACGGAGAAAGAATTCTGTCAACAAGACTTCCTCCTCCGAAGAGGAACAAACTGCCCTTGCTCATGGCATAGGTTATATCTTCAAGAATGGGGTCAAGCTTTGATTCTTTTTCGGGCCCGATATTTTCATATCCTTCCGCACCGACTTTATGAAGAACCGCAATCAGTCTGTTTTCCGCCGCCTCAACTCTCAGCTGGTCAGCAACAGTCAGCTTGAGCACAGCTTCGCCCTCGGCTATCGCCGCATTAAGCTCTGCCCTATCTTCTTCGCTGAGATTTGTCTGATCAACCCTCTTTGCATCGGGAAGCTTCCAACGGCGTATGCTCTGAGTATAGCAAGGTCTGTTATACTGCGGATACATTTCGGGGTTATCGTGAACATTGGTGACCTCGCCGAGAATTATCGCCTTTACAAGGTTGAGAACAGCATCGTTACATCCGACTTCATGGTGCTGATCAAGAAAAACCCAGGTGTTTTCGGGAAGAATTGCGGTTGAAGTGTCAACCATATTGTCGGGTGAAACATGATTATGATCGGGATTTGTGCAGTAAGTATTCTTTTTGTAATCAACATCGTCAAGAGTGTTTTTGCCCGCTGCACCGGTTGCACCGAGGGTTGTTGACGAAAGATTGACAATGCCGTCGGAATTAACCTTTTCAGCTGAAGCAACGATGTTGAAATATGTATACATTTCTTTACCGAAATCAAGATTTGCGCCTGCGATTGAGTCAACTTTAACACCGTCGGCAACCGCATCGAGAATATTCTGTTTGAGGTTAAGTCTTGCAGTCCGGAATCTGTCCGTTCTTGCCTTCAGAACAGATTTATCTCCGAGATATCTCTCTGCAAGAGCATCATATCTGTATGACGGAAGCATCGCCCAGAACTGAGGGCAATTAAGCATAAGAGTATCAAGAATCGCACTTATTGCACCCGAAAGAAACGCATCAACACCCGAGCGTGGAATGATATGAAGAAGCGAATTTATGAGGTAACCGAGGGTTGGTTTGCTCTCCGATTCAACAAAAATATTGGTCATGAACTGATGATAGAGATATTCATCGTCAAGGCGCCATTCTCTTGCGAAGAAATCCGCAACAATATCCGTTCCGTCAAGGCATGCAACGGCATTAACAATGCGGTCAATCTTTCCGTGACCGTATTTTTCAAGATAAGCGGTGAGAATCGTTCCGCCGAGGCTGACGGGAAGAAGAGTCACCTTGTCATGACCCGTCTGTTCTTTTACCATTTCGATATATTCATCGAGGTCGTCTGCCGAATCCATGGGGTCGCCGACAAGATTGAAAGTGAAGAAATAAACATGGTCTTCGCCGATTTCGTCAACAAGAGATTTCATCGGCACCATTCTGTAAGTCCAGTCAAGTTCCTCTTTTGTCATCTTTTCAAGGGAATAATTCCATCTATGTGTTTTGAGATTTTCAACGTGATTCCCCTCATCATCGCATCTCTGATACTTGAAAATTCCGGAAACAAAATTATATGCAACCTTATCAAGCGCAACATTCGTCTGGAAAGCGATTGTTGCAAGTGCGCTTGCAATAAGCTTTGAAATGTTGCCGGCGGAAAGCGCAGCTTCGTTGAGGATAAGAAGAGTGCCTCCGATGTGGCTGCCGTTATACATAACGGGTTCGTCGTTTTCATCATAAAGATAAGTCGGAGAGTGATTGATTCCGGGAAGAACAATAACGGGAGAATGCTCGCATTTTCCTCCGCAATCCGTTTCGGTTGCCGCCGATGCACCGACAGCACAAGCCGAATCAAGCATGGATGCACAAATCATAAAAGCTATCACTCTTTTCACGAATTTTCTCATTTTTATAAACTCTGTTTAATTCGCCGACATCATTATACATTAATTTTATCCTTTCAGTCAACAAAAAGTAAATCAAAGTTATGTTGATAAAGCTATCCTTTGGTTTTACACCCTATATTTCAAAAACAAACGGCGTGACCGAAGCCACGCCGAACTTTGAAATATTAAATTTTTGATTTCCCGTTTATTTAAAAGAGAAAATATTTAACTGATTATTTCAAAACCGAAACGGCATCGGAAATTGTTTTTTCCATTGCTTCTTTGCCGTATTTATCAACTTCGGCTTTGTTCTTTTCACCGTGGGTAAGACATCCTGCGCCGCCGATGCATCCGCCGATACAAGCCATACCTTCGATGAAGTTTGCGTCAAGAACATTCTTGTTCTTTTTGAGAAGCGCAAGCTTGCAAGCTTCGATTCCGTCACAAACTGCAGGTTTGAGGTCAAATTCAATATTCTGCTCTTTCATCGCCTGTGAAACGGCATCCGAAAGACCGCCGCTTCGTGCGAAAATTCTGCCGAAATACGATGCGTTATCAAGCACATCTTCTCCAAGAGTTGTGATATCGATATCCTTGCTGTCAAAGAGTGCCTGAAGCTCTTCAAAGGTCAGAACGCTGTCAACATAAGGCTTGACGCTTTCAAGCTGAGCTTCTGCTTTCTTTGCCGTGCAGGGTCCGATGAAAACAACCTTTGCGCCCTCGCTTGTTTCTTTGATATATTTTGCAAGCGCAGCCATGGGAGAAAGATTATGCGAAATATGTTCCGCAAGCTGAGGGAATGCTGTTTTTACATAAGTTACAAATGCGGGACAGCATGAACTTGTCAGGAAGCCTTTTTCTGCAAGTTCTTTTGATTCTGCCATTGCAACCATATCCGCACCGAGTGCAGCTTCAACAACAGTAAAGAATCCGAGTTCTTTGAGTCCGCTGATAACCTGACCGAGTTTTGCATAGGTGAACTGGCTCGAGATTGAGGGGGCAACAACGGCATAAACTTTATATTTCTTGTTTTCTTCGCTCTTTTTGATGATGTCGATAACGTTTACCATATAGGATTTATCCATTATCGCACCAAAGGGACATTGATAAACACAAGCGCCGCAAGCAGTACATTTATCGTTGTTGATAGTTGCTGCTTTCTGCTCGTTCATTGAAATTGCCTTGATTTTGCAGGCACTCTGACAAGGTCTTTTTCTGCTTACGATAGCAGTGTAAGGGCAGACCTTTGCGCAGGCACCGCATTCAACGCATTTTGATTTATCAATGTGTGCAACATGGTTGTTATCAAATGTGATTGCGCCTTTTTTGCACACATCCTCGCATCTGTGAGCAAGACAGCCTCGGCAGGCATTTGTCACTTCGTAACCGCCGACGGGACATTCATCGCACGCGATATCGATAACCTCGATAATATTGTGGTTATTCTTATCGCCGCCCATTGCGATTTTTACTCTTTCGGCAAGGATTGCACGTTCTTTATAAACGCAGCAACGCATAGTAGGCTCGTTACCGGGAACAAGGTTTTTGGGGATATCGAGAATGTTGTCATACAAGGTATCGTTCCACGAAAGTCTTGCAACCTCACGCAGAACTTTGTATTTAAGATATTGAACTTTTGTGTCAAACTTTCTCATAGTAAAATCTCCTTAAAAGTAACTTACCTTAATGCGTTTGCCCATCTTTTTGAGGCATGCCGAAAGCTCCTCAACAAGATTCATTTTTATGCTGAAATTAATAGGCAGGTCGGGATTCTGATGAGCGGGATTGATTGCTCTGCCCACATAGAAATTTATATCAGTTGCTTCCTCAAAAAGCAAGCGGGAAATTAATGAAGCGCCGTCACGCTTTAAGCTCCAATGCTCATAGTGTTCGTTTTCGCCAAGATAATCCTTTGCATATTCAAGAACCTTGTTGACTGTTATAACGCCTTCCGTTACAAGGTCAACACCCTCGATTTCCGCAATGGGAGGCACATCGGCTTTTTCAAAATTGAGGCTTGCTTTAATCGGTTTGTTAAGATATTTTGCGGCAATTGAAGATGTTGTGCCGCCGCAGATAATGTGTTTTCCCTCTTTTGAGAAGAAGAGCGACATCATTCTGTCAGCATCGTCACGGTTTGACGGAGGACCGAAAAGAATATTCATCGGTTCACGCTTTCTGATTCGGACAACGCAAGCTGTTGCATCGTCGCCGGGTTTACCGCCGTAGAGCTTGAAGCATTCATCAACAAGAATTGTTGAAAGCGTTTTAGCGGTATATCCTACGGGAGCGAGAGTTTCGATAAACGAGATGATATCCTCACGCTTCCAACCGAAATTATATGACATTCCTATGCCTGCATGGGGACATCCGTCGCTCATTGCAACAAAAATATCGTTTTCACGGAGCTTTATAACGCTCTTGAAAATCTTTTTGCCGCCGATATTCATTTCCGTTCTGGGATAATCATAATTCTCCTCGTCACGGATAATGATTACCTGCGGATTATCATATTGGATAACCTCTGCAACATCATTGTTTTTAAGATGGATGATGGTGAAGGTTGAATATGCAACGCCTCTGACGGAACAAACGGGAAGGGTTGCCGCAATTGTGGAAACACATTCCTCAATGGGAAGTCCCTCTGCCATCATAGTTGAAATTATCTTTGATGTCAAGGTTGAAAGTATGCTCGCTTTAACACCGCTTCCGAGTCCGTCGGCAAGAACGATAACCTGCGAGTTTTCATCCTGCTCAACAACGTCAACATGGTCACCGCAAAGCTCTTCGCCATAGTGATTGACGCTTTTATAGCCGATATCTGCACACAAATCATTCATCGGTAATCGACTCCTTCAGCTTTGCAAGTGCAATTTTTGTTTCTGCGGCTGTTTCACCGAGAAGAGATGCAATTTCCTGAACAATACGCATCTGCTTTTCAACAACTCTGTCAGCAACCTCAACGGTCTGACGGCTGATGCTTTCTTTCTTTTCACGCTCCGCTTCTTCATCTGTTACATCACGCATGATTCCGATAAGAAGATGCGAATCGCGGTCATAAACAACAGTCTGCTCAACATATCTCTTGTATTCCGCAAGATATACACGCTGGTCACGGACATCTCTGCCTGTTGAAAGAACAGTCATGAATACACTCGGGTCAAGAATTCTGATAACCTGATCGCCGAGAACATCGGATGCCGAGCGGATATTCATAATCTTTCTTGCAGCGGTATTAATCTGCTGAACTTCAAGCTGTTCGTTGAGAACAATAAGTCCGTTGGGAGTATTCTTAACGATTGTGTCAGAAAAGCTCTCCGCTTTATCCTTAAGATAAGGAAGACACATCGAGAATTCAGCCTTGCCCTGTGAAATCGCAATCGCCTTTTCGCGGCAGGTGTTATATCCGCACGAACCGCAGTTAAGCTCATCGGCAGGCTTGAACTTGCCCATCTGACGGAGAATATTGTTGATTTCCGTTTCCGAGGGAAGAGGAAGCTTTCTTTCGATGAAGCTGAAATTCTTTTTCAGTTCAATGGGCTTGGGCATATCAACCTCAAAATCCTTTGAACCTGCATAGTTAGCAACTTCGATATAGTCCTTGATATTCGAAGTGTGGTGATATTTTTCGATAACGGGGCCGCCTACACAGCTGCCGACACAAGCGGACATTTCGATGAAGCACTTATGAATCTTACCCTTTTCGATATCCTTAAGCACTTCAATGCAGTTTTCAACGCCGTCGATGGCAACATATGTATAGTCGCTCACCTCGGACATTGTTTTGAGCACACCGCCTGTTGTGGGGAAGAATCTTGCACGGCTGAATTCATCCTTATCGGAAACGGTTTCAAGCTCGATGTTTTCTTCTTTCATCCATTCGGTAAGCTCTTCAAAAGTGAGAACGGCATCTGCAATGCCTTCGTAATATTCTGCTTCATCCTTTTTTGCAACACAGGGACCGACAAAAACGGTTTTTGCGTTGGGAATGCGCTTTTTGATATCCTGACAATGCGCCTGCATGGGTGACATAACATCTGCAAGATAGCCGAGTGCGGCAGGATAATGTTTCTGAATAAGCAGGTTTATTGAATGGCAGCATGAAGAAATGATAACATCTCTTTCTTCCTCTGCAATAATTCTTTCGTATTCATTTTTGACGATGGTTGCACCGATTGCAGTTTCTTCAACATCAAAGAAACCGAGCTTCTGCAAAGCGGAACGCATAGCGTTGATGCCGGCACCGTCATAGTTTGCAATAAATGAGGGAGCAAGGCTCACAACAACGGGATCGCCGCTCTGAATAAGAACTTTAACCTTTTCAACCTCATTGACAATTTCCTTTGCGTTCTGCGGACATACAACAAAACATTGACCGCAGAGAATACATTCATTACCTATAATATGTGCCTGATTGCCCGAAAAGCGGATGGCTTTGACCGGGCAATGGCGGATACATTTATAACAGTTTTTGCAGTTTGATTTTTTAAGAGTAAGGCAATTCATAACTTTTACTTCCCTTCAACTGCCGATAAAATGTTTTCGTTAAAAAACTCTTTGAAATTTTCTTTTGTTATGCCGACGTGAATATCATCGTTGACCTGAATAGTCACACCAATGCGATTACACTTGCCGATGCAAAAGCTTCCGGCAAGTGTAACTTCGTCTTCAAGATGATGTTCTTCAACGGCTTTCTGAAGGAGCTCAACAATTTCGGGTGAACCCTTCAGGTGGCATGAACTGCCGACACAAACCTGAACAATCACCATATTTTACACCTTCGCAATAACTTCTTTTGAGAA